>NZ_JBQISV010000039.1:0-19799 GCF_056800975.1 Acutalibacter sp. | reverse complement strand
CCACTAAGCCAGCCAAAAGGATGGGAATGACCAGGCTCATGGGCGCCAGCGGCCCGCTATAGCCTGCGGTTGATTCAAGCAAAGCCCCTCCCCTGCAAGCCATGATTTGCCCATGAGCTTGCAGGGGAGGGGCTTGCTTCTCTGGGAGTGTCCGTTTCGGAGAGCTTTTCGTGTTCCCCCCGCCCTACGGGCGGGGGGAACACTGATGATTATCTCTGCGGTTGGGACACTCCCGCTTCTCTTTGTCCCTGGCCGGACCGGGAGCTTCGCGCCAGCTTCCTTAGCGTCTGGCCAGCGGCGCGTTCTGACCCGGGTAGGGAAAGTCTTGATGCAGGCCCCGCCCCCAAGAGGCTCGCGGCCTGCCCTTGGCCTCTGCCTGAAAAACGGAAGAAAAGCCCGGCACAGCTTTCGAGGGCCTGTGCCGGGCTTTTCTCTGTTTGGGGGCTCAGCCCTGTCCGTAATAGGCGTTTTCGCCGTGCTTGCGCAGGTAGTGCTTGTCCAGCAGCTCCTGCTGCATCCGGCCTGCCTCTGGATTCAGCATCATGGCGTGCCAGTCCATAAAGGCCACCTCCTCCATAACCACCGCGTTGTGCACCGCAGTCATAGGGTCGGAGCCCCAGGCAAAGGGGCCGTGGCTGTGCACCAGTACCCCAGGGACGTCCATGGGGTCCCCGCCCTGTAAGGTCTCGATAATGACGCGGCCGGTCTCCCACTCATAGCTGCCGCCAATTTCCGTAGGGGTCATCTTCCGGGTGCAGGGGATGTCTCCGTAAAAATAGTCGGCCTGGGTGGTGCCCATGGCCGGGATGGAGCGCCCAGCCTGGGCAAAGGTGGTGGCCCACCGGCTATGAGTGTGCACCACGCCCCCCAGGGCTGGAAAGGCCCGGTACAGGGCCAGGTGGGTGTCGGTGTCGCTGGAAGGCTTCCACTTTCCCTCTACCCGCTGGCCGTCCGCCAGACTGACCACCACCATGTCCTCGGGAGACATGCCCTCATAGGCCACGCCGGAGGGCTTGATGACCATAAGCCCCTTTTCCCGGTCAACGCCGGACACATTGCCCCAGGTAAAGGTGACCAGACCATGCCGGGGCAGCATCAGGTTGGCCTGATAGACCTGCTGTTTCAGTTCCTCTAGCATATGCTTCCCTCCTCTTGTTCTGGGAGGGCCCGCCCTGAAGTGTGTTGGAAAACGCCGAAATATGGTCTGTTTTGACCAGAAACGGTAGCTTCGGCGGCAAAAATCTCGGTTTCTTTCCTGGAAACCGCTCGTTCCCGGCCCAAAATCCAGCCTTTTTCCGGTTTTCAAACAGACTACAGGGTGGGCCTGTTTTGCTTTTAGTGAAGAAAAAGTGCCGCCCTGCAGGCGGCACCAAAACCGTGGCGAAGCTTATTTGGCAGCCTTGTTCTCGCAGGGCTGGTTGGCAATGCCGCAGCTGGTTTTGCAGGCAGACTGGCAGGAGGTCTGGCACTCGCCGCAGCCGCCGTTTTTTGCGCTCTCGCAAAGATTGCGGGTTTTCAGGGTCTTGATCATTTCCATGGGATATCCCTCCATCCATGCGCCGGAGCGATACCGACGTTTTTCCTGTATTATACCACGCCCCAGAAAAATTGTCAAGTCCCCCCGAGCGGCGGGGGAGCGTCCAAAGAAGGGGGGATGGAACGGCCTCCGGCCGCTTAGGAGCCTTGTCCCTACGAAAACCTATCACCGTTGAAAAGGAGGCCGAAGCTTGCTTAATACACGCTTCGATTTCAGAAGTCCCCTGGGCGGGGCAGAGGGGCTGGGGGGGTGGCAGCGGTTTGGGGCGGGAGACTTTTTGGGGCGCGGGATGGCGCGGTCTGCGGCCTTGCGCTACAGGCGTCGAACACCTGGCGGTATCCGGCGGCAAAAGCCACCGGCGGGCGTACTGCTTGCGGCCAACAAAAAACCGGACGGCACAGCCCAGGCTGTACCGTCCGGAGAGCTTCTTTTATGTCAGAGGAAGCGGAGTCCTCTTAGCGGGCCTGATAGCGGTCGTAAGCGGCCTGGGTGATCTCAATAGCGCGCTGAATGCCAGCGGTCTCCAGCAGGCCAATGTAGTTGTCCCACTCAGCCTCAATGTCCAGAGCGCCGCTGATGAACTTGGCGGTGTACTCCTTCACCACGCTGCTGGCGTCGGCGTAAATGGCAGAACGCTCTACCGCCTCGTCGGCAGTGAGGGACAGGCTGGGCAGACGCCAGTCGTCCTTGTGAGAGCCCCACACCGTGTAGCACTCCTGGTCTTTCTCCGGCACGTTCATCAGCTCGCGGGTCCAGTCAGACCAGTTGGCGATGGCGGAGGAGGGGCAGACATAGCTGGCAATGGTCTGGGCAGCGGTCCAGCCGTTCTCGTTGTTCAGCATCTTGTCGGTAAAGGTGATCTTCCCGTCCGCGTCATACTCAAAGGTGTCGCCCTCAATGCCATAGTTGGCCAGCAGAGCGCCCTCCTCGGTGAACAGGTAGTCCAGCCAGCGCATGGCGATCTCGGGATGCTCGCACTGGGCGGAGATGGCGGTGTTGCCAGAGATGTAGGAGTCCCGCAGGCGGATATGCAGCTCGTCGCCGGCGTTCTCCTTGGGTGCGGTGACGGGGATGAGGTACATGTCCTTGTCCTCAGAGGAGGACTCGTACAGAGAGGGCATGGTGTACAGGGCGGCGAAAGCGCCGGTTTTGCCGGTGATGACAGCGGTCATGTCGGCGGTGCGCTCGTCGGTGGCCATGAAGTCGGGGTCGATAAGGCCCTCGGCATACCAGTTGTGCATGGTGGTCACATACTTCTTCCAACCCTCCATGTAGGGGCCGTAGTTCACCTTGCCGGTCTCGTCCAGCTGCCAGTTGTTCAGCACGCCATAGCCGGCGGACATGGCGCCGATCTCGCCGTCGCTGCCGCTCCAGTTCAGCAGCAGGGCGGCGCTTGCGCCCATCTGGTCCTTAAAGGCGGCCAGCACGTCGTGCCACTGGTCATAGGTCTCGGGCACGTCCATCTTCACCTCGTCCAGCCAGTCCTTGCGCATCCACATGCCCAGCCAGGGGCCCTGCTTGCTCTGGCGCAGCTCATACACAGTGCCGATGCGGCCGGAGTCGGTCATGCTGGGCATCTCATAGTCAGGAGAGGACTTGCGGATGGCCTGGTAGTTGGGCATATACTCGTCTACCTTGTCGGTCAGGTCCAGGAAGTAGCCGTCGTCGATGGCGGCGTCCAGACCGTCGGAGTAGTAGGAAGCGCCCGCGTACATCAGGTCGGTGAGGTTGTTGGAGGCGATCATCAGGTTGAAGTTGGTCTGACGGTCCGCAGCGGCCACCATCTCAAAGGTGAGGTGCACGCCGGTGCGCTTCTCCATCTCCTGATAGAACTCGTTGTCGTTGTAGTCGGTCTTCATAATGGCGCAGTTGGTGTCGATGGAGGTCCAGTAGGACAGCTCCACCGGCTCGGTGGTCAGGGGGAGCTCCACGCTGCCGGGAGCGGCGGCGTTGCTCTCCTCAGGGGTAGACTCGTCCCCGTCCTCAGCGGAAGAGGCGTCGTCTGCGGTAGAGCTTTCGGACTGGTTGGAAGCGGCGGAGCTGCCAGAGGCGCTGGAGCTGCTCTCATTGCCGCCGCAGGCAGCCAGAGACAGGACCAGGGCCAGAGCCAGCGCCAGGGCCAGCAGCTTTTTGCAGTTGGTCATTTGGTTTTCCTCCTAAGTGATTTATTGTGCAATGGCCGCGGAAGCCCGGGCCTTTGCGGCTGTGTTTGTTACCCCTTGATGGCGCCGATCATCACGCCGGACTCAAAGTATTTTTGAATAAAGGGGTAGAAGATGAACATGGGCACAGTGGACACAATAATGGTGCAGTATTTGATCAGCTGCTTATACAGCACCGTGTCCGCCGAGTCTGACGAGTCCAGAATGGCTGTGTCCATAGACATGGTGTCTGAGGCCGTGACCAGAATATCCTTCAGCACCAGCTGCAGGGGGAACTTATCCTTGGAGCGCAGATAGATCAAGGCGTTGAACCAGGAGTTCCAGTTGCCGATGACATAGTACAGGATGACTGTGGCCAGGGTGGACTTGATGAGGGGCAGCATGATCTTGAAGAGAATGGTGAACCGCCCCGCCCCGTCCAGCATGGCGGACTCCTCCAGGCTTTCGGGCACATTGTTCAGGGCTGTGCGCACCAGAATGAGATAGAAGGCGCTCATGCAGCCGGGAATGATCAGAGCCCAGCGGGAGTCGTACATATGCAGGTACTGGGTGACCAGTATGTAGGTGGTGACGATGCCGCCGGAGAACAGCATGGTGAAGGAGATGAGGAACATGATGGGGTTTGCCCACAGAAAGTCCTTGCGGGACAGGGCGTAGCCGGCCATCACGGTAAGGAACATGCCCAGAGCGGTGGTGCCGAACACATAGATGAGGGTGTTGAAGTAGCCGCTCCAGATGTTCTGGTTGGCGAAAACCAGCTTGTAGCCGTTGACATTGAAGCCCTCAATCCGCCAGATGATGCCCGACTGGCCCAGCACCCAGCTGGCGTCGGAGAAGGAGGCGCAGAGCACATGCCACACCGGCAGCAGGCAGACCAGGATGATCAGGGCGAAGAAGGTGTAGTTAATGGCGTTGAACACCCGGCTGCCGGCTGATCTGTTTTTGACCTTTGCCATAGGGTAACAACCTCTCTTTCTGTTAGAATAGGCCGGACTCGGTGTACTTTTTGCTCACGGCGTTGGCAATCACCAGCAGGGTGAAGTTAATCACTGAGTTGAACAGGGACACCGCTGTGCCGTAGCCGTAGTTGCCCTCCTGCAGGGCCTTGCGGTAGATAAAGCTGGAGAGGATGTCCGCCGTTTCGTACACCTGGGGGTTATACATCAGAATGGTTTTTTCATACCCGATGGACATCATCTGGCCCACCCGCAGAATGAGCATGATCATAATGGTGTCCAGAATGCCGGGAATGGTCACCTTGAGAATGCGCTGGAACCGGTTGGCGCCGTCAATCTCCGCCGCCTCGTAGAGGGTCTGGTCAATGCCTGCCAGAGCCGCCACATAGATGATGGCGTTAAAGCCCAGGTTCTTCCACAGGTCCGAGATCACATAGATGGGCCGCCAGTTGTTGGGGTTGCCCAGCATGTTGTCGTAGTTGCCTGTTATGGCCCCCACTATGGACGTGATCGCGCCGTCCGAGGCGCAGAAGTCCATGATAATGCCCACAACCACCACCATAGAGACAAAGTAGGGCATGTAGGACACGGTCTGGATGGTGCGCTTGTAGCGGGTGCTGCTCACCTCGTTGAGCAGCAGGGCAAAGAGGATGGTGATGGGGAACTCAATGGCCAGCTGAAGAAAGCTGAGCACCAGAGTGTTGCGGATGACCCGCCAACAGTGGATGGAGCCGAAAAAGTCGGCAAAGTTGGCCAGGCCCACAAAGGGAGAGCCAATAATGCCAAGGTTGGGCTTGAACTTCTCAAAGGCCATCCACAACCCGCCCATGGGGATATAGTGGAAGACGATGTAGAACACAATGGCCGGCGCTACCATAATAAGAAGGGCCCAGTTCCGGTTGAAGTCCTTCCTGATGTTGGTCCAGCTGTACTTCCGGACCTTGACTGCGGGGGCCGCCGCGCCGGCGGTTTGTCCGCTGCGCTTCATAGCTTGCATCCATCCTTTCCAAGATGATTTTTGCAGTCCGCCTCCGGCCCGGCTCCTGGGCCCGCGGCAGGCGCGGTGCAGGGGGGCGGCGGGGAACATGCTTTATTGAGAAAATGATAAGACTTTATGAACAGATTGTAAAGGTCCAATAATTCGGGGGGAGGCAGCGCAAATTTTTGACAGGGTGAGGGGTCGGGAGCCCCGGAAAATCGGGGTTTTGCCCATTTTTGCGGCGGAGCTGGCAAAGGCTGCGCAAAAAATGGCAACAGGGACAAAGCCTCGGCTCTGTCCCTGACTGGGTGATATTTTCGTTGACTTGTTCATAATTCCCGGCGGCAGTGCAGCGGCTTTGGTGATAAACCTAGCCGTCAACATAGGATGGGTGCAAGTTTGCGTTTGCAATCCTGCAAAAACGCCAAGTCCCTCCCCTCCGCAAGCCTGCCCGGCGGTCAATGGGCCGACTGCTGAAAACAGCCGGTCGGGGCGAAAAAAGGCAGCATAAGCCGAAGCGTGTTGGGGGCGGCAAAGCCTGCGGGGGAGATGGTAGCCTCCTGAGCCCCAGCGGCGGCAGCTCTGAGTCCGGGGGCTGGGCCTGTCCCACAGGCGGATGGGCCGGGCTTATTCAGCGGCAATGTAGACTATGCCCACGCCCCCAGGGCCGATGTGGCTCCCGATGGCAGCGCCCACCTGAATCAAGTGCCGCTTGGGGACCCGGAAGCCCTTTTTCTTCAGCCGGGCGGCAAAACGCTCCCCGTTGTCCGGCGCGTTGGTGTACATAATATAAATAGGATAAGCCGGGTCCGGGGGAATCCTTTCCAGCTTCTGGGCCAGGCTGTCCATGCCCCGCTCAAGCCCCAGGGTTTTGGCGATGTTGGCAATCCGCCCCTGGGGGGTGACCTGAATCATGGGCTTCAGCCGGGCCGCAGAGCCCAGCACATAGGCCGAGCGGGCAATGCGCCCGCCCCGGTACAGGTATTCCAGGGTGTCGATGCAGGCGAACAGGGTCACCCGCTGCCGGAAGGAGGCCAGACGCTGGGCGATCTCTCCGCCCCCGCAGCCCTGGTCCCGCAGGCGGACCGCCTCCTCTACCACCATGCGCTGACCGCCGGTGGCGTTCAGGCTGTCCACCACCCAGCAGTGGTTGTTCCCGGCCTGCTCTTTAGCCATGCAGGCCCCGTGATAGGCGCCGCTCAGGGCGGAGGACAGGGTGACGACCACAGTCTCGTCCTCCTGCCCCTTGGCCAGCTCCTGCAAAAAATCCTCCGGAGAGGGCTGGGAGGTCCGGGGGAAGACGCCCCCGGCCAGCAGCTGGTAGAACTGGTTTTTGGTCAGGTTCTGGTTTTCCCGGTATTCCTTGTCCCCAAAGTACACAGAGAGAGGGACGCAGGCCACGTCCAGCTTTTTCCACTCCGCAGGCTCAAAGTCGGCGGCAGAGTCTGTTATAATGCGTACCACAGCGCATACCTCCTGAAGGTAATCTTGGCTCCCAAGGGTTATGATTAGTTAGGGCTTGTTTGAAAAATCGAAAACACCGTCTTTTTGCCCCAAAGCAGTCGCTTTCTGCGTCGAAAATTCTCGTAATACGCAAGTATTACTTGCGGTTTTCTCCTTGAAATCGCCTCCTTTGGACCAAAAATCCGGCATTTTCTCTATTTTCAAACAAGCCCTAACCTACCTCAAAAAATTTTTTTGAAGCAGGCGGCATCTCGATAGTTGTGCCGCCTGACTTGAAATCCGGCTTTGCCAATTTTAAGTGTGTTTCCTAATTCTGCCCTGAGAGACGGGCTTCTTTCCGCATATCTTCATCCTATTGTATTGCTTTGCAGGGGGATTGTCAAGAGGCGGCGCTGGCTGGGGCGTGTCTTACCGCGCATTTTACTATGATTCGCGTCTGAGAGCCTTGCAGGCTCTCCCAGGCTGCCGCTGCATCCGCCAAGCAGGCGGATGATATCCGCCCCCATCAAATCCGCGAAAGGAACACTTCCCCCCCTGGCTCCCCCCCGGGAAAATCCCCCTCGGCTCCAGGCTTCCTCTTGCGCCGGGGGGCTGGTTGTGGTAAACTATAAGAAAACCGTTCCCGCGGCTGACAGGAGGGAGTCCCCTTGAAAATCTACCACCGGCTTCTGGCCTCATATCTGATTGTCTGCATGATTCCCCTGCTCCTGTCCACCGCCACCATCATCCAGCTGGAGGGGAGCATCCTTCAGAACATGCGCCAGAAGCAGGAGGACGCCATCGACAGCATCCATCTGCGCATTGACCAGGACCTGAACGATGCGGCCAGCACCATCACCCTGCTGTCGGAGGAAATTCTCATCAGCAGTCTGGCGGAAAAGCCTGCCCTCAACGCCGCTGAGCTCCACCAGCTGTGCCGGCTTACCGACCTGTTCACCGCCGCGGTGAACCAGCAGGACTCCTATTTCCGCAGCTTCTGCTATTTTTACCGCAGCGGCTATCTGGTCAGCAACCGCCGCACCTACCACCCCAGCCAGAACGACCTGTTTGCCTGGGAGCTGGACGTGCCTGTGGAGGACCTGGACGCAGCGCTGAAGGAGAGCGGCGTGTCCCTGCGGGTCAGCACTGTGATGGGCAAGGACGGCCAGGGCTACATTCTGGTGCTGAAAAATGTCTACGACTCCCACTACCGGGAGAGCCTCTCCTGCGTGGGCATGGTTCTGCGGCTCAGCGACGGGATGTTTCCCCAGCAGGAGAGCGGCGGGGTGTTTGTGGCCCGGGAGGACGGGGGCCTGGTTTTTGGCGGACCCGAGGCACGGCAGCTCTGTCAGGCGGGCCTGCCCCAGGAGGACCGGGGCCAGCTGGTGTTGAACGGGGAGGGCTATCTTTATTCGCTGTACACCTCCCGGCTCAGCGGCCTGCGCTACGGCTACCTCTCCCGCCGGGACAAGGGCTCGGGGGAGCTGCGCAGGGCGGTGGTCCAGCTGGGGGTTCAGCTGGCGGCGTATCTGCTGTTTGGGGTAGGGGCCGCGGTGGTCCTCAGCCGCCGCACCTGGTCTCCCTTCCGCAGTGTGCTGCTGATTATGGACAAGCAGAACGCCAAGCCTGAAAGGGGAGCCAGATCCCTGCGAAGTCTGGCGGACGGCCTTACGGATTTTGCCCGGGAAAAGGAGACCCTTGAGGCACAGCTCCGCCAGCGGGACAAGCAGATGCAGGACGCCTGGCTGGCCCGGTATCTTCAGGGGCTGACCAATGACTCCCGGGCGTTGTCCCAGTACCTGGAGGACGGCCAGCCTTACCGGGTGCTGGCCTTTTCGGCAGAGGGCCCCAGGCCGGAGGCAGGGGCCTACGCCGCCCAGATGGCCGCTCTCTATCAGGCCATGGGGGAGATTCTGGAGGAGAGCCTGCTGGAAAAGCGGGCAGGTGTGGGCCTGGTGGTCAACGGCCTGCTGGCGGTGCTGGTGCAGGGGGAGGTCTCTCAGGAGGAGGGGGCCCGGGCGGCGGCGCTGCTGGGTCAGGCCCTGTCCGCGCCGGCAGTGTGCTATATCAGCGAGGCCTGCACCCGCCTTTCCGACGCGCCGGCAGGCTGGGACCTGGTGAGCCGGGCCTGGCGCAGCGACGCCTTCTGGCAGACCCGCCGGGAGCCGGGCGCCTGGTTTGCCAGCCAGACGCTGCAATATGGAGAGAAGGGCTCCTATGAGGAATTCCTGCGGCGGCAGAAGCTTCTGGCCGGCAGCCTCACCGGGGGCAGCGGCAAAAAGGCCCAGAAGTGCCTGGAAGAGATCATTCGCCTGGACCTGTCGGAGAGGGGCCTGCCCTTGGAGGTGGTTCAGCACCGGTGCGCCGCAGTGGCCGAGCTGCTGCTGCCGCCCCAAAGCACCTACCGGGACATGGTCGGCCTGACCAGACGGGCCAATGTGGAGGAGATGGAGCAGGCCCTGTGGGAGCTTTTCCGGCAGCGCTGCCAGGACCTGCCCAAGGACCCGGGAGAGGACCGGAACGCCCAGCTGGTGCAAAGCGTGCAGGCATACATACAGGAGAACTTCCGCAGTCCGGCCATGGGCGTGGGCACAGTGGCCGAGCACCTGGGCATGCCCCTCTCCACCCTGAGCCACCGGTATAAGGCGGCCGCGGGCCAGGGGGTGCTGGACACGCTGCACAGCTGCCGCCTGAAGGAGGCCAAGTGCCTGCTGGCCCAGGGCAGAACCGTGCGGGAGGCCGCGGAGCTGGCAGGCTACGCCGAGCCCCGGGCCATGATCCGGGCCTTCAAACGGTACGAGGGGGTTACGCCCGCCCAGTATAAGCAGGACGGCGGGGCTGAAACAGAGGTCTGACCGGAGGGAAAGGCGCTTTGAAGATTTTGGCAAAAAAATTCCATTTTTTTGAAAAAACCTATTGACAACCCTGCCGGTCTATGCTATAATATGGCCAGAACAAAAGAAAAACATGTTCTAAGCAGTCTCAAAAAGCTGACGTGAAGCCGGAAGTAGACGGCGAAAAGGCCGGAGCGAAAACGGCGGGGCGGAGAAGAAAACAGGCCGCAAATCCCAGTGCAAAAGCACAAAAACAAAGGGGGCAGGCGGCGGAGAAAGCGCAGCTTTTAATTACAGACGGAAAGGCGGAGGAGTCCCATGGGTCAGATAGAAGAACAGCAGTCCGGCGGACTTCGGTCCGCAAACTGAATATAGATGAAGAACTCCGAAAGAGGGGTGGGATGCAGGACGGAAGAGTTTCCTAATTCCGCAAACCAGCCAGGTATGGGTTCGCTTGAACGCCGCACTTTGTAGCTTAATAAAGCATATTCCAGATGGAAAGAGAACAAAGCGGGTCAGGTTCAAGCGGTAAAAAAATACCGGAAAACAAGGAGCTTAAGCCAATGGGCTGTCTATAATTTGCGAGGACTCGCAGAAGAATGAATTTCATCGTGTAAAGAAGAGCTCTCAGGGAAATGCCTGAGGGCTCTTTTAAATTACTGTTGACCATAGCCGGCCAGCGCGGCCCCTGCCGTCAACCGCCTCTACTGTGGGGAAATCTGTGCGCGGCCATCCCGATCTATGCTCCTGGCGGCTTCGATGCAAAGGGGAGAGCGGCCCCTGCCGAACACACTCCATCCGTTGGGATAATAGATTCAAGCAAACTGTGAGAATGCAGCAGACCCATGTGGGGGAAGGAGGATGCTGTTGAAACTTGAAAGCTTCGCATACATTATTGATTGAGCCGGGCGGTCATACTCTGCTATGCTATAGTAAACGCACTTGAAAATCCATATTTACCGATTTTCAAGCAGGGCGGCGTGGGCGTGCCCGTGCCGCCAAGTTCAAAAGAGGGATTACCTCTTTTGAACTATATATAGCAGCCCGGCGGTGTGGCCGGTCCAGGGAGCCCCCGGGGCTCCCTGGGGTTGCATCAGAGAATCAAAAGGAGCGCTGTAGTGTGAAAAATACGAAGAAAGGAACGATACCGGGCACAAAAGTCGATTTTTGCAGGGCTTTTTGTGCGCATTCTGTATCGCGTGGCGATTAACATGAATGATGTTTTGAACGAAATATGGAAAAACGGCCTTGTGCCGGTGGTCGGGGCGGAGCAGCTGCCTCATGCTGTTTCCATCGCTGCCGCCGTCCGAAAAGCTGGGCTGAACTGCGTGGAGGTCTCATTTCAGGGAGCGGAATCTCTCCACGCAATCCGGCAGCTCCATGCCGAATTTCCGGACATGCTCATTGGGGCGGGAGAGGTGCGGACAGGGGAGCAGGCGGACCAGGCCGCTGCTGCCGGGGCCTCCTTTGCGGCCTCTCCGGGGCTTGACCTCTCCCTGGCAGGCCACTGCCAAGAGCGTGGCATTCCCTTGATTCCAGAGGTGTCCTCTGCCAGCGAGGCTGCCCGCGCCGGAGACCTGGGTCTGGGCGCTGTCCGCATTTCACAGGCCGGGCCCCTGGCCGGGCTTCCGGCCTTTCAGGAATGGGCGGGGAGTCAGAATATCAGCGTTATGGTGGCCGGAGAGCAGCGGCCTGACAGGCTTAGGGACTATTTCGCCGAGACCAGGGTTCTGGCCTGCGCCGGGGCGTGGCTGGCGCCTGGAGAGCTGGTCCAGGAGGGCCGCTTTGGGGAGATTACAGAGCTGGCCCGGGAGGCCCTGCTGGCGGCTCTGGACTTCAGGGTGAAGCATATAGGCGTCAACAACCCGGACCCACAGACCGCTTTGGCAGGGGCCGGACTTTTTGGGTGGAGCTTTGGCTTGCCGGTGAGGGAAAAGGAGAATTCGGTGTTCGCCTCCAACGCTATAGAGCTTATGAAGCAGCCTGGTCGTGGGGACTGCGGCCACATCGCCGTGTCCGCCTCCTCTGTGCCCCGGGCTATCGCGTATATGGAGAGGCTGGGGGTCGGTCTGGACCAGTCCACGGCCAGAAGGGACCGGCAGGGCAGCGTGAACTTTATCTACCTCAAAGAGCAGATCTGCGGCTTTGCGGTCCACCTGGTGGACACAGTGCCGGACGTGGTTTGACCGCTCTGCCGGGCAGTCAGAAGAAAGAAAAAACGGTGTGGAGCCAAAAGGTCCCACACCGTTTTCTGTTTTCATAAAGACGGACAAAGGCCTGCCGCCTGGGGCTGCGCTGGCCCTGTCCAGGGCTTAAATGGTCTCTGCGTTGACAAACTGGCTGGTCCACAGGTCAGAGTAGAACCCGCCCTTTTCCAGCAGCTGGGTATGGGCGCCGGTCTCTACAATGTCGCCGTCCTTCATGACCAGAATCATGTCGGCATTGCGGATGGTGGAGAGCCTGTGGGCAATGGTAAAGGAGGTGCGGTCCTTGGTCAGCCGGTCCATGGCGTTTTGCACCACCTGTTCGGTGCGGGTGTCCACCGAGCTGGTGGCTTCGTCCAGAATCAGCAGAGGGGCGTCGTCAATCATGGCCCGGGCAATGGTGATCAGCTGACGCTGTCCGGCCGAAAGGCTTGTGCTGTCAGAGAGCGTAGTGTCATAGCCCTCGGGCAGAGACTGGATGAACCGGTGCAGGCCCACAGCCTTGCACGCCTCCACCACCCTTGCCATAGGCACGTCCTTTTTGCTGTAAACGATATTCTCCATAATGCTCCCCTGAAACAGCCAGGTGTCCTGCAGCACCATGCAGAACTGGTTGTGAACGTCCTCCCGGGTGGTGTCGCGGATGCTCACCCCGTCCAGCAGAATGCTGCCGCCGCTGAGCTCGTAAAAACGCATGAGCAGGTTGACCAGGGTGGTCTTTCCCGCGCCGGTGGGGCCCACAATGGCCACCTTCTGCCCTGGCCGGATCTGCGCGGAGAAGTTGTGAATCACCGTTCTCTCCGGCGTGTAGCCAAAGCTGACCTGCCGGAACTCCACAGCCCCCTTTGCGCTGCCCAGCAGAGGCTGTTTGCGGCTCTCGTCCTCCATCTCGCTCTCATCCAAAAAGGCGAACACCCTCTCTGCTGCGGCAATGGCCGACTGAAGGCTGGTGACAGACTGGGCTACCAGCCCCAAGGGCTGGGTGAACATTTTGACGTAGAGGATAAAGGCCACGATCACCCCAAAGCCAATGGAGCCGTTCATGGTCATCACCGCGCCCACCACGCACACAGCCACATAGCCGAAATTGCCCAGAAAGTCCATAATGGGCCGCATAATGCCGCTGAGGAACTGGCTTCGCCAGTTGGAGTCATAGAGCAGCTGATTCAGCCGGTTGAATTCCCGCCGGGAATCGCTCTCGCCGCTGAAGGCCTTGACAATCAAATGCCCGGCGTACATCTCCTCAATATGGCCGTTCAGCTCCCCCAGGTAGCGTTGGCGGTTGGAAAAATATCTCTGGCTGCGGTGGATGAGCCGGTTCATCAGATAGAAGCCCACCAGGCTGGAGCCCAGGGCAATCAACGCCAGCCAGAGATTGGTCAGCAGCATCATAATGGCTACGCCGATAAAGGTGGCCGCCGCTGTCACCACATCCACCACCCCGTGGCTCAGGCTCATGCCAATGGTGTCCACATCATTGGTCACTCGGCTGAGCAGGTCGCCAAAGGAGGAGTGGTCGAACCGGCTCAGGGGGATTCGGTTCAGCTTGCGGGAGATGTCGTTGCGCATGTGCCGCATAACGCTCTGGGTGGTGCTCACCAGGCTGATCCCCTGAATAAAGGCCAGCCCGGAGGAGAGCAGGTAAAACAGCAGCACCGCCGCGCTGATAGCCAGCACCTGCCGGGTGTCCAGCGCGCCGGTGTCCATGCCCTCCTCGATCAGGCTGGTGATGCGGTTCATGCCGTCCGGGGCGAACAGGGTGAGTATCACGCTGACCACAGCGCAGGCCAGAGCGGCGCAAAGGGGAACGATGAATTTGCGCAGGTACTGGACCAGCATCCGCAGGGTGCCCTTCATGTCCTTGGGCTTTTCGATCATCCGCATGGGCCCGCGCATACGGGTGTTGGTCATTTTTGCCTGGCCCAGTTGATAAGTATTCTTCGCCATTATTGCAGCTCCTCCTCACTGAGCTGGGTATACGCGATCTCTCTGTACAGCTCGCATGATTTCATCAGCTCCTCATGAACGCCCATGCCGGCCACCCGGCCCTCGTCCAGAACAATAATCTTGTCCGCGTCCCGAATGGTGCCAATGCGCTGGGCGACGATCAATGTGGTGACGCCGGCGGTCTCCCGTTTCAGCGCCGCCCGCAGGGTCTGGTCGGTTTTGTAGTCCAGGGCGGAGAAGGTGTCGTCGAACAGGTAGACCTCCGGCCTGCGGAATACAGAGCGCGCCACGCTGAGCCGCTGCTTCTGTCCGCCGGACACATTGACGCCGCCCCGGGCAATGGGCGCGTCATAGCCGCCCTCCATGGCCTCCACAAAGCTCTTTGCCTGGGCAATCTCCACAGCCTGCCTCACCGCCTCCTCCGGGTCCGGGTGGTCCGGGCCCTCGCCATAGCGGATGTTGGAGGACACTGTTCCGGTAAAGAGCACGGCCTGCTGGGGGGCGTAGCCCAGCTTGCCCCGCAGGGCCTTCTGGGTGTACTCCCGCACATTTCTGCCGTCCAAGAGAACCTCTCCTGCGGTGGCGTCATAGAAGCGGGGAATCAGGTTCACCAGCGTGGACTTTCCGCTGCCGGTAACGCCGATCAACGCCACGGTCTCGCCCTGGCGGGCTGTAAAGGAGATATCATGAAGCATGTCCTCGTCGGTTCCGGGATAGCGGAAGCTCACATGCCGGAACTCCAGCACGCCGGCCAGGCCCTCCCGGCCCTCCTGGGCGTCGCCGTCCTGGATGGAGGGGACCGTGTCCAGCAGCTCGTTGATTCGGGCGGCGCAGACAGAGGCCCTGGGGAGCTGCATGAAAATAAAGTTGAGCCCCATAAACGCAAACAGGATTTTGCTGGCATAGGTGGAAAAGACCACCATGTCAGAGAAGGTGTCAATGGCGGCGGTTGTGCCAAGGGCCTGCACAATCAGAAAGCTGCCGGTGCAGTAGATGCCCACCGTGAGGCCGTTGTTCAAAAAGCGCATGACCGGGTGCATCACGCTCATGGCGCGCTGGGCCTGCAGGTGGTTGTTCGTCAGGCGGTCGTTGGCCCGGGCAAATTTCTCCTCCTGATACGCCTCCGCGTTATAGGCCCGCACCACCCGAATGCCGGTGAGGTTCTCCCGCATGGCCTGGTTCAGGCCGTCGGTCAGGGCCTGCAGCCTGCGGAAGCGGGGGTGGGCATAGGTGATGATAAAGGCCACCACGCACAGCACCACAACCACCGCGCCGGTGGTCAGGGCTGTCCACTGCCAGTGCTTGGCAGAAATTTTTGCCAGGGCCAGCCCCACGGTGACAGGGGCCCGGAGCATCATGGTGAACCCGCCGGAAATGAAATTCTGAATCTGGGCCACGTCGTTGGTCGAGCGGGTAATCAGAGACGAGGTGGTGAAGCGGTCGATCTCCTCCAGGGAGAAGGACTCCACCGCGTCGAAAAGGGCGCTGCGGAGATTTCTGGAAAAGGTAGCCGCCAGCCTTGCGGTGGCAAAGCCTGACAGAAAGGTCAGGCCCATGCTGAGCAGGCTGCAGCCCAGCATCAGGCCCCCGGCAAGCCAGATCTCCGAAAGCCTGCTGCCTGGGGTCTTCACCAGCCGGGTGATGGCAGACATGTAGTCAGGCACCTTCAGGTCGGTGTAGGCCTGGCCGATTACCAGCAAAACGCCGGTGATGAGCAGGCCCCATTCGGTCCTGCCCATCCGCTTGAAAATTTTTAGCATTTTTTGCCTCCTTCTTCTCTGGGCAACACATGTTCCCACTTTTCAATGATATACCTGTCCATCTTACCTGAGGGGGGATAAAATACCAATCAAAAATAACAGCTTCTTTTTGGATTTCGTAACCTTTTAAAAGGCGGCTTGAGACATTATTGAAAGACTTTTCCGCTTTTTTTGTTGAAAACCGCCGCGCCAGCCAGTATACTGAATGGTATGAAACCAAAACAGGGAGGAATCGGCTATGAAAAAGCAGGAGGTCATTGACCGGATATTGGCATACCATCCGCAGCTGCCAGACTACCGCGGCTGCGACGGCTGGAAGGCAGGGGACAGGGACAGCCAGTGCACAGGCGTGGCGACGGCATTGTCCCCCACCATGAACGTCATCAGAAGGACGGCAGAGCTGGGGGCCAACCTGATTGTGGTTCATGAGCCCACCTTCTACACCTCTTTGGACGAGCCCGGCTGGTTTGAGGACTTTCCCAACCAGGTGTATGAGGAAAAACAAAGGCTGCTGGAGGAGCACGGCATTTCTGTCTGGCGGGACCACGACCACATGCACGCCCACGACCCAGACGGCATTTTCACCGGGGTGCTGAAGTACATGGGCTGGGCGGAGAACGCCCGGGCGGAGGCCTCCGACGCGTCTCCCTTTTCGCATTTTCTGGTGGACATTCCAGAGACCACGGTGGAGGAGCTGTGCCGGAGTATCAAGGAGACCCTTGGCCTGAACGGCCTGCGCTATGTGGGCGACCCTGCCGCCCGGGTGAAGTCCTTGGCGCTGGTGGGGCATTTGTACCCCATGGGGGGCCGGGCCCTGCGCAGAGACGGCAAGCCCAAGGAGTACAGCGTGCAGATTATCGACACCCTGGAGCGCAAGGCGGACGTGATTCTGCCGGGAGAGGTGATTGACTGGACGGTGCTCTCTTATGTGCGCGACGCCGCACAGCAGGGCCGGGCCAAGGCGGTCATCAATATGGGGCACTTTAACTGGGAGGAGCTGGGAATGCGCTATGCCCAGGAGTGGCTCTCACGGCTGTTGGAGGAGCGGCTGCCTGTGACCTATGTGCCCAGCGGGGACATGTACCGGTATATTTAAGGCTCCGCAACAGGCCATAACAAGGGAGATAACAAGTTCTAAGGCAACACCGCACAAAGATTGCGCGTGAGTTGCGCAGTCAATTTTTTCGTCAGAGTGTACAGATTGAGTGTAGCCAATCTAGGGATTGACAAGCGAGAGCTGTGCGCTATGACGGGAAAAGTGCAAGCAAATCACGTGCAAAGGCCGTAGGCCGGTCTTTGCGCGGTGCTGCCCTAAGATAAGAGAACGCGCCAGAAGCCGGCAGGTCCGGCTTCTGGCGCGTTCTTTTGCGGGCATGGGCCACAGGCGATTTTATCAAAAGGCAAGGAGATTTTTTTTAATGAATTCCCCGGCGAAATTTTGTATGATAAGGCCATGAAATATATATAACCAGCAAAGGAGAAGGATCATGAGTAAGTTGAAGATTGGTTTTATCGGCTGCGGAGGAATTGCCAACGACAAGCACTTTCCCGGCATGGCCACCCAGCGGGACAGGATCGATATGTACGCGTTCTGCGACATTATCCCCCAGCGGGCCCAGGAGGCCTGCGACAAGTACGGCTGCGAGGGGGCCAAGGTGTTTGCCGACTACCGGGAGCTGCTGAAGGACCCCGACATTTTTGCCGTGCATGTTCTCACCCCCAATGTCAAGCACTGTGAGATATCGGTGGCGGCCATGGAGGCGGGCAAGCATGTCATCTGCGAAAAGCCCATGGCGGCTACCTATGCGGACGCTATGAAAATGTATGAGACCCACCAGCGCACCGGCAAGCTGCTGACCATTGGCTATCAGTACCGGCACATGGACCAGAACAAGGCCATGAAGGCATATGTGGACACCGGAGCTCTGGGAGAAATCTACTATGCCGAGGCCACTGCCTGGCGGCGGCGGGGCATACCCACCTGGGGCGTTTTCACCAATAAGGCCGAGCAGGGCGGGGGTCCGCTGATTGATATGGCTACCCACGCCCTGGACCTGACCCTGTGGATGATGGGCAACTACGAGGTTGCCAGCGTGACCGGCGCCGCTTTTGACAAGATTGGCCCGGTGGCTGCTGTGGACGAGATGGGCAACGACTTTGGCAACTGGGACCCTGCCAAGTATGAGCTGGAGGACTCGGCCTTTGGCTTTGTGCGCATGAAGAACGGCGCGCTGATCAATGTGCGCTGCTCCTGGGCCATGAACATCATCCCGGTAGAGGGCATGGTGCGCCTGTGCGGCACCAAGGGGGGCGTAGACGCCAACAACGGCCTGGTGGCAAACCATGTGGTTGCCAACCGCAAGGTGGATACCGCCATTGCCACCAGGGGCTTCCGGCCCAGAATGGCCAACACCATTGACCGCAACCCCATGGTCATGCCCGACGAGGCCGAGGCAAAAATCTGGGTGGACGCCCTGTGCGGCCAGGGGGAGCTGTTCGTTACGCCGGAGCAGGCCCTGACTGTCACCAAGGTGCTGGACGCCATCTATGAGTCTGCCAGAACAGGAAAGACGGTGTACTTCGACTGAGAAGGAGGCGGCTATGAATAAAACAAGGCTTGAGAAGCTGGGAAGCTGGGCTGAAAAAAACGCCCGGGAATGTATTTTCCCCTTCTGGACCAGCGAACATATTGTGGACCATGAGAACGGCGGCTTTTATGGCAGAGTCACCCTGGACATGCAGATAGACAATACAGAGCCCCGGGGCCTGACCCTGGCCGGGCGTATGCTGTACGCCTTTTCCACAGCATACCGGGCGCTGGGCGACCCCCTCTATCTGGAAAAAGCCGGGTATGCCTTCCGGGACCTGGCGGGGCGGTTTTATGACAAGGAGTTTGGGGGGGCATATATCTCTGTCTCGGCACAGGGAGAGGTGCTGGACGATTCCAAGCCCAACTACTGCCAGGCCTTTCTGATTATGGGCTGCGCGGCCTATGCCAGAGCCTCCGGCGACCAGGAGGCCCTGCGCATAGCCAACGAGGCCTTTGAGCGGATGGAGGCAAGGGTGAAATTCGCCCCGGGCTGCTACCACGGCAGCATGACCCGGGACTGGCGGGTCCAGGAGGGCAGCGGCCTGGGAAAGGGCCGGGGAATGAAGCTGCCCCAGGGGGCGGTGATGTTCCCCCACCATCTCTGCCAGGCCTATGTGCAGTTGTTTGAGGCCACCGGCAGCCCCCGGGTAAAGGCGGCGCTCAAAGAGATGGCGGAGCTGATTGTGGACAAGCTCCACGACCCGGAGCAGCACAACCTGAAATCCATCATCGACCCGGAGGGCCGGCGGGTGGGAAGCCACCAGAGCTATGGGCACGACTGCGAGATCGGGTATCTGGCGCTGAAGGTGGCGGAGCTGGTAGGGGACGACAGTCTGACAGCCAGAATGAAGGCAGTGTGCACCGACATATTGGAGCAGGTGCGGGACAAGGACTTTGACCCCTACGGGAGCCTTTACAATGGCTGCGACCTGTCCACAGGGGAACGCCAGCCCAGCCATGTGTGGTGGGCTCAGGCCGAGGCAGTGACCGCCATGCTGTGCGGCTATGAGCTGACCGGCAGCGAGAGCTTTCTGGACGCCTGCGAGAGGCAGGTGCGGTTTATTGAAGCCTACTTTGTAAACCGGGAGCACGGGGACTGGTACAACAATATCCTGGTGGATGAGGACGGCGGGCATGTGGTAGACGGTATGCACGGCTTTGACAAGCTCAACGGCGGCAAATGCCCCTTCCATAACTCTCAGATGTGCTTTGAGGTGATGGAGCGGACAAAGCGTCTGGTAGAAAAGGAGGGGCAGGCATGAAGGATATCTATCTGATCACCGCCTCCTTTGTGGGGGAGATCCAGCGAGACTTCCTGGGCTACCTGGACATGACCCGGCGGGCCGGATACCGGGGCATTGAGCTGTTCCGCTGCCCCTATGACCAG
>NZ_JBQISV010000038.1:0-20173 GCF_056800975.1 Acutalibacter sp. | reverse complement strand
GGTTTTGATCTCAGGCCATGCAAAAGAAACTGAACTGTACCGGCAAGCCCAAAGTGGCCTTTGTGTGCGTTCACAATTCCTGCCGCAGTCAAATCGCGGAGGCCCTTGGGAAAAAGCTGGCCGCAGATGTCTTTGAGAGCTATTCGGCAGGAACAGAGCGTCAAGAGCATATCAATCAGGACGCTGTGCGGCTGATGAAACAGGTGCATGGCGTTGATATGGAGCAGTCCCAGCATAGTAAACTGCTCTCCGATATTCCTGCCCCGGATGTGGTGATTTTGATGGGGTGTAATGTAGGCTGTCCCATTCTTCACGGTCAGTACACCGAGAATTGGGGCTTGGACGATCCCAGCGGACAGCCGGATGATGTTTTCCTGACCACGATTCAGCAGATTGAAGAAAATATCCTCCAGCTCAAGGAAAAACTGCGTTAGGTCACAAAGAGCCGTCCCCGTTGCTATCCGGGACGGCTCTTTGCAAAACAGACACATTGATGAAAATGGATTTGAGGAAGTGAGCGTCTTATGAAAGCCAATCATGCTGGTATCAGCTTTTTCCAGCGGTATCTGACAATATGGGTGTTTCTGTGCATGATCGTGGGCGTACTGCTGGGCCATTTCGCCCCTACCTTGCCCAAGCTGCTGAACCGCTTTGAATATGCGCGTGTATCCGTCCCGATGGCTATTTTGATTTGGGTGATGATCTATCCTATGATGCTGAAGGTAGATTTCAACAGTGTGCGAAACGTGGGCAAAAATCCAAAGGGGCTTTTTGTAACATGGGTCGTGAATTGGTTGATTAAGCCCTTCACAATGTATGGCATCGCATCCCTGTTCTTTTTTGCGGTGTTCAAAGCATTCATTACACCGGACTTGGCAACCGAATATCTGGCCGGAGCGGTTTTGCTGGGGGCGGCTCCCTGCACCGCTATGGTGTTCGTATGGAGTACCCTGACCAACGGAAATCCAGCCTATACCGTGGTACAAGTCGCTACCAATGATCTGATTATTCTGTTTGCATTTGTTCCCATCGTGAAATTTCTGCTGGGTGTTTCCAATGTGGCGGTGCCAACGGATACGCTATTCCTCAGCGTAGTTCTTTTTGTGGTGATTCCCCTGGCTGGTGGTGTTCTGACCCGTCTGCTGGTAGTCAAGAGCAAAGGAACCGACTACTTTGAAAACGTGTTTATCCACAAGTTTGATTCTGCCACGACAATCGGACTGTTGCTGACGCTGGTGCTGATCTTCATGGGGCAGAGCGAAGTGATTCTCGAAAATCCCCTGCACATCGTTTTGATAGCTGTGCCTCTGACGATTCAAACCTTCTTGATTTTCTTTATCGCATATCTTGCCTGCAAGCTGCTGAAGTTGCCTCATGACATTGCGGCCCCTGCTGGTATGATCGGAGCGTCCAACTTCTTTGAACTGTCTGTTGCGGTGGCTGTGGCGTTGTTCGGTACAACCAGCCCTGCGGCTCTCGCTACAACCGTGGGTGTATTGACTGAGGTGCCGGTCATGCTGACGCTGGTGAAAATTGCAAACAAAACCGCCGGACAGTTTCGCGCTGCCTCGCAGAAAAGCGATAATTTATAGATAGTGTTTTGAACAATTTCAAATGAGTAAAACCCAAAGTTCCTATAATATGAACTATATTAAGCTCTCATCAAAAAGGCGGTAAATAAGAGAAAAGCCGTTCCAGGTTAATTGGAGCGGCTCTCTCTAAAGTGAACGTATTGAAAAAACTCGATGTAAGTTAAGATGTGTCCATCTGCTTACCGTTCACTTTTCCAGCTGGATTATCAGTCTTTTGCCTCGCCCATCAGTTCTCGCGACATGGCGCGGTTCACTGTCAACATCAGCCGCCGCCCCTGCTCCGGGCAGGCCCGGTAAAGACCGGCAATCTCCTGGAGTTCAGCCGCCACCTGTTCGCTGGCCGGGTCAAAAATGGCATCGAAGGATACCCCAAGCGTTTTCACCAATGTAGACAGGACCTCAAACGAGGGATTCACATCCCCCTTCTCGATCTTTGCGATATGGCGGGCAGACAGGCCAGCCTGCTCTGCCAGCTGCTCCTGCGTCAGGCCACGGTCCTTTCTGGCCTTCTTCAACCGCTCACCAAGGATAGGTAAAACATTATTCGGCATGATTCTTCACCTCTACTGTATTGTATAGTTCTGGATGTGCAGTTTGAATACCTCTGTACTTCCGACTACCATGCAATATTGTTCCGATTTTTGCCGAACTTTGCAAAAGAAATCTTCCCGAAAGGCTGTTAAAAAAACGGCAGCCTTGCGGGACGCATTTCTGCACCCAAACGCCATGACCACCGTTTTGGAGAGGTCTATGGTGTTTTTACTTTTTACAGGCGGGTATCCCGATTCACCCCCATTCGATGATCCATCAAAAAAATCTATGCTCTCCATGCGGATCAGCATACCTATCAATCGGAAGGATTATGGTATGTAAGCCAGAAATATAGTTCTGCAACAAGGCAGAAGGCTTGGTACTCAACGGAAGTACCCGGCTTTCTGCCTTGTCTGCTACCCAGAGAAAAGCCCCGTTCCTGCGGATGCCGCAGTCCGCCCGCCGTTTCGATGCGCCGCCCCAGTCCCACCAACATCGAAACGGAGGAACCACTATGTTTGACCCCAAGAGCGACTATGCTCTGAACAAGATGGCCCCCGATGCCATCGTATATAAGGACGCCGCCGGGGAAGTGACCCGGCTCACGCAGGCCGACTTTCCCAGCCTGGAGGAATTTCAGCGGTGGAAAGCATGGTCTGACGAGAATTACCACGACATCGAAAAGGCCAGCCATGTCTACTACAACCACACCCGTTCGCTGCATGGCCTGTCCGAAAAGGCTATTGCGGTACCATCGCCGGAGGACACCATGATAGAGGACCAGGAACAGCAGGAGCGCCGGGAGCTGCGCCGGATGCTCATGAAGGGCCTGGACAGCTGCCTGACACCGACCCAGCGCCGCCGCCTCTGGCTGTACTGCGTGGACGGGTTGACTGTCCGGCAGATCGCGGAGGCCGAGAATGTCAAACATCCGAGTATTATCGAGTGTCTGACTGCGGCAAAAGAAAAACTCCAAAATTTTTTGAAAAAGAGGGGGTAATCGTCCCTACCAAAACCGCTTTCCAGGAGCGGTAAGTGAAGGGCGCGTTCTCTGTGCCTTTCGTGATACTTTGACAACTGAATACACGGTACTGCAAGCACAAAATCTGCGTACCAGCGGCACAGGACACGCCGCCAAGACAGTCAGCTTCAGGAGGTGATGGACAAGCTGGCCGAGCGATCAACGTAAGTCCTGGACCCGATCATGGCACATCGGGCGCGATGACTGCGCAGAGGATAATGAAACTTGCTCAAGCCCGTCCACGGACTTGCGACGGAACCCTGCGGCATACGCTCAAAACGGTGCTGTGGAGTTATGACAGCCCCGCCAGGGACGGCTTGCAGTACCCCCCTCACCGGGGGCGCGTGGCAAATACGGTGAAAGCGCATCGAAACAAACAAATTTCAGCCGCGCCGGGGTATTGCCTGTTCTATGTATGCGGACGCATCTTTTCCCGGTGCGGCTGCTCTCTACGAACACAAGATACACAGGAGGTATCTGTGGATATGATGCAGTCTGAGAAGATGATCTTCGTTGATGGGCGGGAAGTTTCCGTCAGTTTTGCCACGGATAAGAATACCGCTATAATCAATCAAATAAAGCAGATTTTGCTTTCTTCTTACATAGCAAACACAGTCAAGCCCCAGACCGGCGACATCCTTGCAATCTGCTCGAAACAGGGAGATAATTAGCGTGAGGGTCAGCCCTCATGCACCTTGACAATCTATCTCTCCTGTGCATTGATCTCGCCCTTTACCCGTGTATCACCCAGAAAGGACGGAACAGTGCATGAAAGATCGAGTCTATTGTCTTTACAGGGTGTCCACCGGCAAACAGGTGGACTATGACGATAAATGTCAGGCGGATATTCCTATGCAGCGGAAAGCCTGTCACCGCTTTGCGGAGGAAAAGGGCTGGACTATCGTTCACGAGGAACAGGAGGACGGCGTTTCCGGCCACAAAGTCCGGGCGGAAAACCGTGACAAGCTCCAAATCATCAAGGAACACGCCCGCCAGGGGAAATTTGACATTCTGCTGGTGTTCATGTTCGACCGGATCGGCCGCATCGCGGATGAAACGCCCTTTGTGGTGGAATGGTTCGCAAAGAACGGCATCCGGGTCTGGAGTACCCAGGAAGGGGAGCAGCGGTTTGACAATCATACCGACAAGCTCACCAATTACATCCGTTTCTGGCAGGCTGACGGCGAGAGCGAAAAGACCTCTATCCGTACCAGGACCGCCCTGGGCCAGCTGGTAGAAAGCGGCGGTTTCAAGGGCGGCGTTGCCCCGTATGGCTATGACCTCGTAAAGAGCGGCCAGCTGAACAAGCGCAAGCACGAGCTGTTCAATCTGGCGGTCAATGAAACCGAGGCCGCTGTCGTGCGTATCATCTTTGAGAAGTACGTCAATGAGGGCTTTGGCGCACAGCGGATCGCCACTTATCTGAACCGCCTGGGCTACCGGGCCAGAACGGGGAAGAACTGGCATCACGCCACCATCCGGGGCATCATCTGCAACCTGGCCTACACCGGCGTTCTGCGGAGTGGGGAAAGCCGTTCCCAGGTACTCCCGCACTTGCAGCTGATCTCCCAGGAGATGTTTGACGCCGCCCAGCGCATCCGTACCGCCCGTGCCAACGCCGCAGAGCAGGAGCGCACTGTTCCCCGTAATATCGGGGGGCAGTCCCTCTTGTCCGGCAACGTCTTTTGCGGTCACTGTGGAGCGCGGCTGGCCCTCACGACCAATGGAAAAGCCTATCCCTGTGCGGCTGACCCAAACCGCATCGTAAAGCGTGTCCGTTACATCTGCTACGGCAAGACCCGCAAGCAGACGGAGTGCGATGGACAGACCGGCTATACCGCCCACATTCTGGATGGCATGATCGACAAGATCGTGCGGCAGATTTTTGAGCGGATGCGGTCTGTTCCCAAAAGTGAGATCGTCAACGCCCGCTACCATCAGAAGATGGAGGAACGGAAACTGCTGCTCCAATCTGTCCGGGCCGAACACGCAAAAGCTGCCTCCGAGCTGGATATGCTGAAAGCGGAAATTATCAATGTTCTGCGGGGCGAAAGCGCATTCTCCAAAGAACTGTTGGGCAGCATGGTATCCGAGGCCGAGGCCAAAGTAGCCGCCCTTCAGGAGCAGCTTGACGCCGCCCAGACCGCTTACAAGGAAGGGCAGGCTGTCATGGATGCTCTGAATGCTCAGTATGCGGACATCATCTCCTGGGCGGATATGTACGATGGTGCGAACCTGGAGGCCAAAAAGATGATCGTGAACTGCCTCATCAAGCGGGTGGAGGTCTACCGGGACTATAAGCTGCACATCGACTTCAATATCGACCTGGAGCAGTTCACGACAAGTATCACGATCAGCGTAGCATAAAGCAAAAACCCCGTTTCCGAAGAAACGAGGTTTTTACGTCACTCTCGGGATGGTGGAGATAAGCGGGATCGAACCGCTGACCTCTTGAATGCCATTCAAGCGCTCTCCCAGCTGAGCTATACCCCCAGATATTTCCATTTCTGGAAGAGAGTGACAATTTTCAATTTTGACTGCTGACGGGGGTGGGTACACGCTTGTATTGCGCTCCCAGCTGAGCTATACCCCCGAGTTTTTCATCATACGATGATATTCTTTATCGGAGTACACTTTATTCAATTTTGGTCGATATAAGCGGAATAATGAAGATTTGGTGCTCTCAGTGGGGGCATACATTTAACTTTTCGGGCTCCCAGCTGAGCTATACCCCCGAGTTTTTCGTCATACGATGATATTGTTTATCGGAGTACACTTTATTCAATTTTACAGATACACACCAAACACTAACAATTTATTGGCCTCTGCAGTCTCTTTGAGGTGTTACCCTTGGTGCTTGATTATAATACCACATCTCTTTTCATTTTGCAAGCCTTTTTTGCAAAAAAAATTTATTTTTTTTCGGGCCCTGACTGCCGCCCTATTTTCTTCTGCTTGCCCCTGCCTGTCAAGCAGCCGGAACGCGCTGGACAGAGGGCGTTTTTCCGGCTGCGCGCCTGTGGGAGGCCGGGGGATGCTCCCGCTGCTGTGACCTGCGTCCCTGAATTTTTCACTGCCGTCTGGTTCCCCGGTAGAGGCTGGGAAAAATATTTTTGGAAAAGTGATTTTCCCCATTCATTTTTCTGAGAGGCTGTGTTATAATGTCCCCCAACAGGCACTATGCCCCTGCGCTCTTGGGCCAAAGGCCGCGCCGCCTGCTTTCAGGGGAACTCTGCGTCAAAAACATTTCAGGAGAAGAATTATGGACAACATCAAAAAAGTGATCGTGGTGCACAAGACCCACCTGGACATCGGCTTTACAGACTCCGCCGCCGCTGTGCTGGACCGGTATCTGAACACCTTCATCCCCGGGGCCATTGCCACTGCCCGGACTGTCAACCAGAACGGCGAGAGGAATTTTGTCTGGACAGTGGGCTCCTTCCTTATTGAGCTCTACCTGGAACAGGGCAAAGACCCGGCCCTGTTGGAGCAGGCCATTGCCGATGGAATCATCGCCTGGCACGGCCTGCCCCTGACCACCCACACCGAGCTGATGGACGGCAAGCTGTTCGACTATGGGCTGAGCATCTCTCAAAGGCTGGACGCCCGATTTGGCCGGCACACGATTGCCGCCAAAATGACCGACGTGCCCAGCCACACCCACGCTATGGTCCCTCATCTGGTGAAGGCCGGCATCAAGTACCTGCATATTGGCATCAACGGCTCCTCCAAAATGGTGAAGCTGCCTCCTCTGTGCCGCCTGCGCTATGGGGAAGACGAGGTTATTCTGGACTACGCCGCCCTTTACGGCGCTTCCAGCTCCTGCGGCGGGGTGGCCTTGGAGTTCGCCCACACCCCGGACAACAGCGGCCCGCCCTCTCCGGAGAGCGTCACCGCCGAGCTGGCCCGGCTGCGGGAGAAGTACCCCGGGGCGGAGATTGTCTCAGGCACCATGGACGAGTTTGCCCAGGTGGTGCTGGCCCACAGGGAGGAGCTGCCCGTGGTGGCCCAGGAGCTGGGAGACACCTGGATTCACGGCATTGCCACCGACCCCTACAAGACTGCCGCCTACTGCGAGCTGCTGCGCCTGCGGGACCAGTGGGAGGCCGAGGACCCGGCAGCGGCAGGCTCTCCGGCCTGGCGGCAGTTCTGCCGGGGGCTGCTGCTGGTGTGCGAGCACAGCTGGGGCCGGGATGTGAAGCGTTGGCTCTCGGACTGGCGGAACTGGGAGAAGGCAGACTTCTACGCTGCCCGGGAGCGGGACCACATCACCCCTGAGGACGTAATGCCCGCCGGAGAGGAGCTGCGGGAGTTCACCCTGCACCACGAGCCCACCTTTGTGGCCGGGCTCTGCTCCTATGAGAAGATGGAGTCCTCCTGGGAGGAGCAGCGCCAGTATGTAGAGGACGCAGTAAACGCCCTGCCCCAGCCCTGGCAGCAGGAGGCCCGGACACGTCTGGAAGCCCTGCGGCCCCAGAGCCCTCCGGCCTGCACGGCCCCCACCAGCCAGCGGGAGTTTACGGTCAACGGCTGGCAGGTCTCGGTTGACCAGACCGGCGAGGTGCGGGTAATCAGCTGCGGCGGCAAGACCTATGGCCATGTGCGGCTGGGACAGCTGGTCTATGAGGTCTACAGCGCCAAAACCGTGTTCGACAATTTGGAGGCCTACAACCGCAACCTGAAGTACACCCGGGTATGGGCTGAGGGGGACTTTGCCAAGCCCGGTCTGGACAAGGTAAAGGACCTGGACGACGCTGCTTTCTATTATAAAGTAAGCCAGGCAGAGCAGCAAGGGGACCAGCTGCGCCTGTGGCTGGCCGCGGAGGAGGCTGCCGGAGAACGCTTTGGCGCGCCCCGGCAGGCAGTGGCAACCTACACCTTCGGGGAGCGCATCGAGGTAGAGCTGCAGTGGTTCCAGAAGGACGCCAGCCGCTTGCCCGAGGGACTGTTCTTCGGCTTTGACCTGGACTGCCAGCCGGGAGAGAAGGTCAGCCTGACCAAGCTGGACCTGCCGGTGGACCCCTACGCTGTGCAGGAGGGGGGCAACCGGAAGCTTCACGGGTCCCTCCAGGTCCAGTGCCCGAAGGGAACTGTGGAGAGCCTGCACGCGCCCCTGATTTCGGTAGGCGGACGGCATCTCTACGACGAAAACGAGAGCTACGGCGACCCGGCAGAGGGCATGTGGTATCTGCTGTGCAACAACCGCTGGGGCACCAACTTCCCCCTGTGGTATGGGGAAAACGCCCGGTTGCGGTTTACGGTCACGCTGCACTGAGTCAACAGGAATGAGGAAATTATTATGAAATTTGAGTATAAGCTTGTATCGTCTATGTGCAAGGTGCTGGCAGACCGGGAGCCCCAGCCTGCCCTGAGCCAGCCCACGCTGGCCGGCCTGCGGGGAGAGACGGTCTCCTTTCAGCTGGCCTATTACTGGGAGGATTGGAGCAAGAGCTATGCCCAGGTCCAGGCAGAGTGTTCCCTGCCCATCAGGCTGCGCTCTGTGGAACTGGTCCCCTGCGCCTACCCCTGCCATCCCCGGCGGGACCCGGGGTATCTGGCCACCGCCCCGGGCCTGTACCCGGACCTGCTGCGGGACCTGAGCCCCCAGGGCCTGCCTCTGGTCTCTGGCCAGTGGCGGAGCCTTTGGGTGGACCTGGACCTGCGGGGGGCCGCGCCCGGCGGGCACAGCCTCAGCCTGACCCTTCTGCGGGAGGGGGAGGAGCTGTGCCAGGTCCAGCTGGCCTGCCAGGTGCTGGACCTGGACCTGCCCAAGCTGCCCATCCCCCATACCGAGTGGTTCCACAGCGACTGCCTGGCCAATTACTACCAGACAGAGGTCTTCTCGGAGGAATATTGGAGAATTGTGGCCGAGTTTGTGAAGACCGCCGCCCAGCACAAGTGCAACATGCTGCTCACCCCGGTGTTCACCCCGCCCCTGGACACAGCCGTTGGCGGCGAACGCCGTACCGTGCAGCTGGTAGACGTGGCTGTCTCCGGCGGGAAGTATAGCTTTGGCTTTGAGAAGCTTCGCCGCTGGGTAAAAATGGCCCTGGACTGCGGCATGGAGTATCTGGAGATCTCCCACCTGTTCAGCCAGTGGGGGGCTGTGGCCGCGCCCAAGGTCATGGCCACAGTGGACGGGACGTATTGCCAGCTGTTCGGCTGGGACACCGACGGGGGAGGCGAGGAGTACGGCGGCTTCCTCCGGCAGTTTCTGCGGGAGCTGAAGGAGGAGCTGCGGAGCCTGGATGTGCTGGAAAAAACCTATTTCCACATCTCCGACGAGCCCTCTATGGAGCAGATCGGCACCTACCGCCGGGCCTGGGAGTCAGTGAAGGAGGAGCTTGCCGGCTGCCGCATGATGGACGCTCTCTCAGACCACGCCTTTTACAAGGAGGGACTGGTTCAGCAGCCGGTGTGCGCCCTGGACCATATCCAGCCGTTTTTGCAGGACCGGCCTGAATATCTGTGGGGCTACTACTGCACGGCCCAATGTGTGGACGTGCCCAACCGGTTTATTGTGCAGCCGGGCAGCCGCACCCGGATCTTGGGCCCCCTGCTGTACCAATATCAGCTGGACGGCTTCCTCCACTGGGGCTACAACTTCTACAACTCCCAGTATTCCATCCGCCCCATCGACCCCTACCAGACCACGGACTCAGACGCCGCTTTCCCCTCAGGGGACCCCTTCCTGGTGTATCCGGGGCCGGATGGAAAGCCGGAGGCCTCCATCCGCCTGATGCTCATGGACGAGGCCATGTCAGACTATTGCGCCCTGCTGGCGCTGGAACAGCTGGCAGGCCGTGACCGGGCCCTGGCCTGCCTGAAGGAGGACCTGGCCTTTGACCGCTTCCCCCAGGAGGAGGCCTATCTGTTGGAGCTGCGCCAACGGGTGCACAGCGCCATAGAGGCAGCGCTGAACAGCAAAAAATGAGAACGCTGCCGGTGACCCCAGCTTCTGACAGGAGACGGCCCCGGCGCGGCGCGTGAATATTTTAAGAAAAGCCAGAGCCACTGTGAAAGCGGCTCCGGCTTTTGCTTTCTTAATGATTGTGAGGCTAAAATGCGGCGCACCGGCTGAGTCAGGGTCTGAATTTCTTTTTGACTGCGGGCATGTTCTGCCGGTCCGTCCTGGTTGATTATAGAGGTGGTTGCCGGGGCGGCTTGTCCGCAGGCCGGATTTGCCCCAAAAAGCTGGTTTGCAGTGCGGCATGGTCTGACCTTTTGATTTTGCCGGGCAGAATATCAAGGCTTGTTTGAAAATAAGCGCCACCCTTTTGCACAGAAGCGGCCATCTTCTGCGCTAAAAATCACATCAATCGCGAGATTGTCAGCAAACGACAGCGGATCTTCCCCTTGCATCCGGTCGCTTCTGGTCAAAAGCCCAGCATTCCCTCTATAATCAAATAAGCCCTGAGCGAATGATAAAATCGAGACAAGGCCAGACAGCGGCCAAAAATATACGCCGCCGCACAAGGGGCGCGCATGTTCCTTTTATCCTTAATTTATGTCAGACAGGCCCCATGGCATGCAAAAATTAACAATCATAAACCCCGGCCGCTGTGTCACAATAGGTAATGCAAACGCGAAAAAAACATTTTTGAAGGAGACGAGAATCATGAAGAACAATTCTGTTATGGTCCCCGAGGCCAAGGAAGCCATGGAGCAGTTCAAGATGCAGGCCGCTTCTGAGGTAGGCGTGAATCTGAAGCAGGGCTACAACGGCGACATCACCGCCCGTCAGGCTGGCTCTGTGGGCGGCCAGATGGTCAAGAAGATGATCGAGAGCTACGAGAAGGGCCTGAAGTAAGCAACGGCCTCCACAAGGAACGCTCTGCCGGGGATGCGGCAGAGCGTTCCTTCTCTGTTCGGGGCTGTCTTCTCAGTGGTAGTCCTCCAGAATTTTCCGGGCCTCGCTGAGGGTCTGGGCGGGAATGCCCTTTTTCAGCAGGGCCAGGTCCTCCTCAGGCAGCAGATACACCGGCACGTCGGCAGTGAGCACCGGCTCGGCGCCGCCCTGGGGAAAGACCCCCAGCTTCCCCCGGTAAAGCCCCACTACATACGGCCCCCCGTCTTCAGCTGAGCCGGTATTTTCCCCAGCTTTGGGGTTTTCTTGACTTAGAGCCGGGTTTGGGGTATAATAAGCCATACCAGGTTCTTCCGGGGCATAGGCCGGGGTGCTGCGGGCGGCTGAGGCCGTGCGCTTCAGCGAGAGCATCGCTGCGGTAAGCACCAGCGCCGCCGCTGTGAGAATGAGCAGCCAAAGCGTAAAGGTCTTGTACTGCTTTTGCGTCATGTTGACCACCTCAAGGGTCAGTGTGCCCCATTTGCCCCCATTTATTCCTGATTTTACCGAATTTGGAGGAAACTGCCAGTGAGAAAAGAAGATATCAACAAGTATACCACCACTTCCATGCAGATTCCCAGCCAGCGCACCGAGGGCGAGTTTGCCAAAACCGCCGGGGCCACTGCCGGCACCCTGGGCGGCATGGTCTGGAAGTTCTTCAAGACTCTGTTTTGGGTGATGGCCATTACCGGAGTGCTGGTGTTTTTGTCCGTGGCCTCCTATATTCTCAGCTTTCGGAATATTGAGCCCCCTGATATTGACGCCATCGGTCTGAACTATTCCAGCACCGTCTATGTGGACAGCGGGGGCAGCCCGGTGGAGTATATGTCTCTGTTCCGGGACGAGAACCGGGTGTGGATGCCCCTTTCGGAGATTCCCGCCTACATGCAGACCGCCCAGGTGGCCATTGAGGACCACCGCTTTTTCCAGCACCAGGGCGTGGACTGGAAGGGCACCCTGGGCGCGGTGTATCACCTGATGACCGGCCAGCCGGGCCGGGGCGGCTCTACCCTGACCCAGCAGCTGATCAAAAACATCACCAAAGAGAACCAGGTCAGCATCATGCGCAAGGTGAAGGAGATTTTCACCGCCCTGAACATGGAGAAGGACAAGTACACCAAGGAGCAGATTCTGGAGGCGTACCTGAACTACGTCAACTACGGGGGCATCTGCCAGGGGGTGGAGGCCGCCGCCAAGTGCTATTTTGACAAGAGCATCACCGAGTGCTCTCTGGCCGAGTGCGCCCTCATTGCGGGCATCACTCAAAACCCCTATCAGTATAACCCCCTCATCTTCCCCGAGCAGAGCAAGGAGAAGGCGGAGGTTGTGCTGGACCGGATGCTGGAGCTCTCCAAAAGCGGAGAGCTGGACGCCGAGCACCTGACGCCTATTACCCAGGCCGAGCATGACGCCGCTTTGGCCGAGCTGGCGGCCATGGACTTTGTGGGCGCGGAGATTGAGGAGGAGAGCGTAGAGGAGAAGCAGGACGAGACAAAGTGGAACTGGTATATGGACGACATGTTCAACCAGATTGTAGAGGACCTGATGGAGCGCTACAGCTACTCGGAGGAGACCGCAGTGCGGCTGATGTACAACGGCGGTCTGGAAATCTACAGCGCTATGGACCAACGCCTGCAAAGCGACCTGGAACGTTATTTTCTCACCAACACAGACATGCTGCCCGCAGACGAGGACATTCAGCTGGGCTTTTTTATGATGAACCCATATAACGGCCAGGTGATGGCCACCATTGGCGACCGGTATGAACGGGACGGGGTGCGGCTTTACAGCAACGCCACCCAGGCCGAGCGTCAGTGCGGGTCCTCTATGAAAGGGGTGGGCCCCTATGCGGTGGGCATTGGCAGCGGGGCCATCACCTATGGCTCGGTGCTGAAGGACCAGCCTTTGCCCGACTACTTTGGCCCCGGCCAGCCCGGCCCCAAAAACTGGAACGGCCGCTACAGCAACTATATGTGTGTGGACAAGGCGCTGGAAACCTCTATGAACGCCCCGGCGGTTCAGCTGGCTAACACAGTGGGTCCCAACGCCATTTACGAGTGGCTGACCCAGTCCCTGCACTTCAGCACGCTGGTGCCTGAGGACAACGCCCTTTCTCCCATGGCCCTGGGCGGCCTGAGCTGGGGCGTCACCGTAGCGGACATGACCGCTGGCTACCAGATTTATGCCAACGGCGGGGTCTACCACAGGCCCGTCACCTATTGGTATGTAAAGGACCATAACGGCAATGTAATTCTGGACAACCGGGACGACCCGGGCACCCAGGTAATGAGCCCTGAGGCCGCTGCCATTATGAACAAGCTTTTGCAGCGCACAATTTATGGCCCGGCGGCTACCGGCGGCTATCTGGCAGACCTTCCTGTGACAATCTACGGCAAAACCGGCACCACCGACGATGACTTTGACCTGTATTTTGTGGGGGCCACCCCCTTCTGCGTGGCGGGCATCTGGAACGGCTACACCTACAGCCAGGAGTTGGGGGACGGCACCATGCACCTGCGCACCTGGAAGGCTGTGATGCAGCACCTGATTGAAAACTACGACTGGTCAGACCGGCAGTGGGTCATCAGCGAGAATGTGTATCAGGCCACCTTCTGCCGCAGCAGCGGCAAGCTGGCGGGCCCCGGCTGCTTTGACACCGCTGTGGGCTGGTATGCCAAGGGCAACGCCCCCGGCACCTGCAACGGCGGCTCAGACCATATTGCCGGGCCCAAGGTGTCGCCCTCTGCGTCCCCGTCCGCGTCTCCCTCGGCCTCGCCCTCTGTGTCGCCGTCGGTGTCGCCCTCTGTGTCGCCTACCGGCGGGCCTACCTCAACCCCGGATACCACTGCGGAGCCCACGGACACTCCCGTGCCGCCTCCCGGGCCCACCGAGGAGCCCCAGCCCACGGTCTCCTTCCCCCCCGATCCCACAGAGACCCCCACCCCGGAGCCCACCGAGGAGCCCACGCCCGAGCCCACCCCCACCCCCGAGCCCTTTGACCCCGAACCGCCGGTGAGCTCGGATGTGGAGGACCATGAGCCGGATGTGCCTATGGGCTGACCCTTTGGCGCACCCGGCGCCAAAGGGCAGAAAAAGCGGACAGCCATGTGATTGACAAGAAAAACCCCGTCCGGCTCTGCGGCCGCAAGGGGACCAAGAAAACGAGAGGGAAGTGATGAAAATGGCGGATATCGCTGTGCTGGGCCACGGAGTCGTGGGCTCCGGCGTGCTGGAGGTGCTGCTCTCCCATGGAGACAGCATTACCCGCCGGGCAAAGGAGGCCATCCGCGTCCGGTATGTGCTGGACCTGCGGGAGTTCCCGGAGCTCCCCTACGCGGAGGTCTTTACCAAGGACTTTGACCGCATTCTGCAGGACCCGGAGGTCCGCATTGTGGTGGAGTGCATGGGTGGGCTTGAGCCCGCCTTTACCTACGCGAAGGCCTGCCTGTCAAACGGCAAGTCCTTCGTCACCTCCAACAAGGAGCTGGTAGCGGCCAGGGGCGCGGAGCTGCTGGCCCTGGCCCAGAAGAACAACCTGAATTTTCTCTTTGAGGCCAGCGTGGGGGGAGGCATCCCCATTATCCGGCCCATCAGCCAGTGTCTGGCAGCCAATGAGGTCAGCGAGATTGCGGGCATTCTCAACGGCACCACCAACTTTATTCTGACCAAGATGATCCGGGAGCGCATGGCCTTTGCCGACGCCCTCAGCATAGCCCAGCAGCTGGGCTATGCTGAACGGGACCCCTCTGCCGACGTGGAGGGCGCGGACGCCTGCCGGAAGATCTGCATTCTGGCCAGCCTGGCCTTTGGCTCTCATGTATACCCGGAGGATGTGCACACCGAGGGCATTACCCAAATCACCCTGGAGGACGTGGCCTATGCCGATGCCTGGGGCGGGGTGGTCAAGCTGATCGGCGAGGTAAAAATGCTGGACAGCGGAAAGCTGTCCATTCAGGTGGCCCCCATGTTTATCAGCCGGGAGAGCCAGCTGGCCAATGTGGACGATGTGTTCAACGGTATTCTGGTGCGGGGAGACGCCACCGGCGATGTGGTGTTCTACGGCAAGGGAGCGGGCAAGCTGCCCACTGCCAGCGCTGTGGTGGCAGACGTGATTGACTGCGTGAAGCACCTGAAGGCCAGAAAATACCTGTTCTGGGAGGACGCAAAGCCCGACCGGGTAGAGCCCTACGGCACAGTGCCAGAGGACTTCTTTGTCCACCTGCAGGGCCCGGAGAGCTCGGACCAGGCCTTTGCCCAGGCCCAGACCCGGCTGTCCGGCGCGGCCCGGATCATCCGCCGGGACGAGGAGCCCGGAGAGGTGGGGCTGTCTGTGGGCGGCATTTCAGAAAATCAGCTGCGAATGGCCTTGGACCAGCTGGCCGGCGAGGGACTCCGTGTCCTTAACCGGGTAAAGATTTCGGATTTTTAAGGGGGACAAGAGATGATTCGCATTGATGTGCCGGCCACCAGCGCCAACCTGGGCTCCGGCTTTGACTCGCTGGGACTGGCTCTCACCATGCAGAACCGGGTGTGGGTAGAGGAGTACGACGGCCTGGACATCACCTGCACCGACGGCATGAAGGTGCCCACAGACGAGAGCAACCTGATTTTTTGGGCGGCAAAGCATTTGTATGAGGTGTGCGGCAAACAGCTGCCCGGCCTCAAAATCATCCAGGAGAACAACATCCCCATGGCACGGGGGCTGGGCAGCAGCTCGGCGTGCATTGTGGCGGGCATTCTGGCGGCTAACCGGTTTATGGGCAATCCCCTGTCCAGAGCGGACCTGATCAATCTGGCGGCAAAGATTGAGGGCCACCCGGACAACACCAGCCCCGCCCTCTCCGGGGGGCTGGTGGCCTCGGCCATGGAGGGCGAGCGGGTGTACAGCGTCAGTGTGCCGGTAAGCGATAAAATACGCTTTGCCCTGATGATCCCCCCCTTTGAGCTGAAGACAGAGGAGGCCCGGGCCGCTCTGCCCCGGCAGTACAGCCGGGAGGACGCGGTGTACAATCTCTCCCGCTCCGGGCTTATGACCGCGTCCCTGTTCTCCGGCGAGCTGCATAATCTGAGAGTGGCGGTGCAGGACCGGATTCACCAGCCCTACCGCTCGGGGCTGATTGAGAACTATGACAATGTGTTTCGCATGAGCTACGAGCTGGGAAGCCTGGGTACTTATGTCAGCGGGGCGGGGCCCACCATCATCGCCATGATTGACGCGGAGAACGCCGCAGCCTTTGGGGCCAGCTGCGCCAGCCACCTGGCGGACAAGGGCATTACCGGCTGGCGGGTAGAGATTTTGCAGGCCGACCAGGAAGGGGCCAAGGTGGTGATTGAATGATGGACTCCCTGTTTCAAAATGTAGACTGCGTCTCCTTTTGCGTGGAGGATCTTGACGAGGGCATTGCCTTTTATTCCGCGCTGGGACTGAATCTGCTCTGGCGGGCCGGTCATTCCTGCGGCCTGGGCATGAGCGGGGACGTCACCGAGGTGGTGCTGACAACCCAGCGCAACCCGGTGGTCCAGTTCAAGGTGGAGTCGGTAGCGGAAGCCCTTCCGGCGTATGAAAAGGCCGGGGGCAGAGTGGAACTGGGCCCCTTTGACATTGATATCGGCAAGTGCGCCGTTGTCAGCGACCGTTGGGGAAACGAGTACTGTCTGCTGGACATGACCAAGGGGAAGTACACCACCGACGCCCAGGGAAATGTGACCGGCGTGGCCCTGGAGCAGGAGAATTTGAAGGCAGAGGAAGATAGATAAAAGCCTGACTGCCTACTGCGGGGCCTGCGAAGACCTGCCCCGCGCCCGGCTGCGGGAATTCTTTGGGGATGAGGAGCACGGCGACCAGCGGTGTGCGGTTGCAGAACCTACGCGGCCGGCAGGCGGGGATAGACGCCTGTGAGGCGGTGGAAAACCATTCCCAGCGGCAGGCCGGGGTCTGTTCTGGTTAAACCGGTAGAAGTTCACTTGAGAAGATTGACAAAGGCTCCCTTAAACGCGATCAGGCGTGAATAAAAACACAATATAGAGGGGTTGAGTATGGCACTCATCATACAGAAATTCGGCGGCACCTCCGTCCGGGACGCCGAGCGCATTGACAATGTGGCGGAGATCATCACCTCCGCCTACAAGGACGGCAACGACGTGGTGGCGGTGGTCTCCGCCCAGGGGGACACCACCGACGACCTGATTGCCAAGGCCGCAGAGGTGAACCAGCGGCCCAGCAAGCGGGAGATGGATATGCTCCTCTCCTCCGGCGAACAGATTTCGGCTGCGCTGCTGGCCATGGCCATTGAGCGCATGGGCTACCCGGTGGTGTCTCTGCTGGGCTGGCAGGCGGGCTTTGACACCACCAGCGATTACGGCAACGCCCGCATCAAGCGCATTGACGCCTCCCGGGTCAAAAAGGAGCTGGATAAGCGGCGCATTGTGATCATCACAGGCTTTCAGGGCGTCAACCGCTATGGGGACATGACCACCCTGGGCCGGGGGGGCAGCGACACCAGCGCGGTTGCCATGGCCGCTGCCATGCACGCCGACCTGTGCCAGATTTACACGGACGTGGACGGGGTGTATACCGCCGACCCCCGAAAGATTCCCGGGGCGAAAAAGCTTTCGTGCATCACCTATGACGAGATGCTGGAGCTGGCCTCTTTGGGGGCCCAGGTGCTGCACAACCGGTCGGTGGAGATGGCAAAAAAATACAATATTGAACTGGAGGTCCTTTCCAGCCTCACCAGGGCCCGGGGGACCATTGTCAAGGAGGAGAACAGCGTGGAACAGATGCTCATCAGCGGCGTGGCCAAGGACGACAACATTGCCCGCATTTCCATTATCGGCGTGCCGGATAAGCCGGGCCTGGCCTTTAAAATTTTCTCCAAGCTCTCGTCAAAGGGCACCAATGTGGACATTATTCTTCAGTCCATTGGCCGCAACGGCACCAAGGACATCAGCTTTACTGTGGAGAAGGACCGGATGGAGGACACCATTGAGCTGCTGAAGGCCTACACCGAAAAGCTGGGCGCCACCAGCCTGGTGGCAGACGACAATGTGTCCAAGGTGTCTATTGTGGGCGCGGGCATGGAGAGCCACCCCGGCGTGGCTGCGGAGATGTTTGAGGCCCTGTTCAGCCGCAATGTGAACATTCAGATGATCTCCACCAGTGAGATCAAAATTTCCGTGCTGGTCCACAAGTCCGACAGCGCCCGGGCGGTGGAGGCTATCCACGCCAAATTTTTCGAGAATTGAACCAGTCGGCCTCTGCCCTTTGGCAGGGGCTGTTCCTTTTCCCCACAAATTTAAGAATGAGGTGGTATCATGCAGGCAAAACCATTTTGGGAGGAGACCTACCGGGACCAGACTGTCTCCACCTTCTCTAAGGGGCCGACCGTGGATGTGGAGGAGTTTTACAAGCTGTTCCCCACTGGGGGCCGGGTGCTGGACATGGGCTGCGGCGAGGGTAGAAACTCCATTTTTATGGCAAAGCCGGGCTGTCAGGTAGACGCCCTCGACCTTTCGGAGAACGGCATTGGCAAAGCCAAAGCCATCGCGGCCGCAGAAGGGGTGCAGGTTAACTTTTTCCCCTGTGACCTGGGAGATTTTGTGTTTTAGAAGGATTATGACGTGATTCTCTCCCACAAGGTGCTCCATTTGCCAGAGCGGGACGTGCGCAGCCGGTTTATCCGCAAAATGCAGGAGCATACAGCGGTAGGCGGGTACCATGCTGTAGGTATTTTTACCAACCGTCTCCCCGCCACGCCGGACAATGCCCCCTATACCCACAGCCTGTTTGACGTGGGGGAGCTGCCAGCTCTCTATGCAGGCTGGCAGCTGGTCCACCACGCGGAGGGGGTTTTTCAAGACAGTCATCCCGGGGGCATACACCACGAACACGCCTTTGAGCGGGTGATCGCCCGACGAGTAAAATGACCGTGCCGCTGTCCGAATGCAACAGAAATGAGCGGGTTCCCCGGCCCCATGCGGACGGGATGAACCCAAGAAAACATTCCCTGTTTTACTTCAGAATCAGCGCTTTTATTTAAGGAGAAGCTTAGGGCTTGTTTGAAAAATTGGAAACGCCGTCTTTTTACCCAGAAGGGGCCCCTTTCTGCGTCAAAAATCCTCGCCAATCGGAAGATTGCCTTGCGGTTTTTTCCTTGAAATGAACCCCTTCTGGGTAATAATTCGTCATTTCCTCTATTTTCAAACAAGCCCTATGCCTAATTATATAATGGACTTGCGGAAGGATATCGGACATAAACCTCTTATAATGGTGGGAGCCAGCGTAATCGTGGAGGATGCGCAGGGAAATATTCTTTTGCAGCAGAGGGCGGACAATCACTGCTGGGGCTATGCGGGCGGCGCTATGGAGCTGGGGGAAACCCTGGAAAGCGCTGGCGGAGGAAACCGGCCTGATTGCGGAGGAGTTAGAGCTATTTCGCGTTTTTTCCGGGGAAGAATTCCATCATGTCTACCCCAATCAGGATGAGGTATATATTGTAGATGTGGTCTATCTTTGCAAAAACTATACCGGGCAGCTGAAAGCCCAGGAGGGCGAAGTGGAACGGCTGGCTTTCTTTTCCGCAGACGGACTTCCGGAGAAGATTTCTCCACCGGTCAAACCGGTTCTACAGAAGTGGCTGAGCAAAGCAGGCCGCGTGAAGCTTTGATTGTGAAAGGGAAGTCAAAGGAGACCGTCAAGCCTTTGCCGCAGCAAATCGTGTTATGCGGAAATTTCTTCCGAGAGTAAGCTTCCCCAGGCGGAGCACAATAAGCCTGGGGGTGATGGTATGTTTCCTTATCAGTATGGCAACGAGCCCTTTGGAACGCCCGGCGGCATTGGATTGGGTGTAGTGCCCATTACCTTTGGCAGCCGGGGCCTGCGGGACCTGCCGGAAGAGATCCGGGCAGCGTTGGAGGACCGGCAGGGGGAGATTCACAGCGAGGAGGATATGCGCCGCCTGGTGAACGAGCTGATGCTCCGGCGGTAATTCCAGAGCAGCTGTGCAGAAAGCAAGAGCGGGAAAAAGACGGGGAGGCAAAATGCCTGCCCGCCTTTTTCAAAAAACTTAAAAAAATCGAAAAAAACACTTGCATTTTCCAAAAGAATGAGGTATAATAATGTCGTTGTCCGGGTGTGGCGCAGTTGGTAGCGCGCTTGACTGGGGGTCAAGAGGCCGTGAGTTC
>NZ_JBQISV010000037.1:0-21358 GCF_056800975.1 Acutalibacter sp. | reverse complement strand
GGCAGATGCGGTAGAAATTCTCAAAGAACAGAGGAGCAAAGTAGCCGGTGAGTATGTGTTCCCATCGTCCAACGGCGGGCCAATCTCGCCGGATAGTGTCCTTCATATGCTACATCGGGTACTTGAGAGAGCTGGACTACCCAAGATACGGTTTCACGACCTTCGCCACACATTTTCAACATTGGCATTACAAAATGGTGTAGATATCAAGACGGTGTCAGGGAGCTGGGCCACTACAGCGCAGGGTTCACTCTGGACACCTACGCCCACGTCACGACCGCCGCACAAAAAGAAGCGGCCAAGACGATGAGCAACCTCTTGGGGAATAGTATCCGGTAGTTTCAGGCCCTATCCCCGTATGGATCAGACAAGGGAAAACACAAAAGAGAATCCCCAGAACTCCTAGAAGTTCCGGGGAAATTTGGTTGCGGGGACAGGATTTGAACCTGCGACCTTCGGGTTATGAGCCCGACGAGCTACCGAGCTGCTCCACCCCGCGATATTTGTACCGCTCTTGACGACTTTGTTATTATACTACACCCAAAAGAAAATTGCAAGTACTTTTTTCAAATTTTTTCAAAAAGTTTTTTCCGTCAAAGAATTGGGAAAGCCCCTTTCCATCAGGGCCAGGATATGGTATACTATAAGTCTAGCCAAGTCATTGCGGAGAATGGAAGGAAGAAGCATTTATGTTGGACGAGCTGGGCGTCAGCGCGGGTACGGCGCTGGTGGTGCTGACTGCGCTGTATTTCATTGTGAAATGGGCGGTGAAAAACGGCGTGAAGGAGGCCCTGAAGGACTGGAAGCCAGAACGCGGAACCCCCGGCCCCCGGGAGGATGCCGAAGAGGATACCCGGAAGGACGGCTAGACCGGCCGCTTAAAATCATTTGAGAGGATGACAGCATATGACAGAAGAGTATACCCTGCCGCTATCCAAAATTATAGAGAACCAGGGCTTGGAGCCCCTTTACCTGCCCCGGGACCCCAGCCTGATTCTGGTGCGCTCTCGGGACGTGAACCGGCCGGGCTTGGAGCTTAACGGCTTTTGCGACTATTTTGACCCCAACCGCATTGCGATAATCGGCCGCTCGGAGATGGGCATGCTGGACCGCTTCAGCCTGGAGCAGAAGACGGAGGACATTGAACGCTACTTTGCCCTGCACCCGGTGGCGGTGATTCTGGCCCGGGACATCCGCCCCTGGGACGCCATGCTGGAGGCTGCGGAGCGGTACGAAATCCCCCTGCTCTCCTCCCAGGATACCACCTCCAGCGCCCTTGCCAGCCTGGTGGCGTTTTTGAATGTGGAGCTGGCCCCCCGCATCACCCGCCACGGGGTGCTGATGGAGGTCTACGGCGAGGGCATTCTGCTGGTGGGTGACAGCGGCGTGGGCAAGTCTGAGGCCGCGATTGAGCTCATCAAGCGGGGCCACCGGCTGATTGCCGACGACGCTGTGGAGATCCGCCGGGTGTCCAGCATCTCCCTGGTGGGGCAGGCCCCTGAGAATATCCGCCATTTTATTGAGCTGCGAGGCATCGGGGTCATCAATGCCCAGCGCATTTTCGGCACCGGCGCGGTAAAGCCCAGTCAGAAAATTGAGCTGGCTATTAAAATGGAGCCCTGGGACGCCTCAAAGGTCTACGACCGCATGGGCATGGAGAACGCCTTTACTGAGATATTAGGCATTCGGGTGCCGGTTATCACCATTCCCGTAAAGCCCGGGCGAAATCTGGCGGTGATTATCGAGGTGGCCGCCATGAACAACCGGCAGAAGAAGATGGGCTACAACGCTGCCCATGAGCTGCTGAGCAACATGGGCGTGGATATGGACGGCATGGACGGGGATACGGTGCAGATGGACCTGGATATCTGACGTCGGCCGGGCATATGATAGAAAAAGGACAGCACAGAGAGGAGGCTGCTTATGGGAGCGGTGAGGGATTACAGGGTTGTGGACCGGACAGCGGCAGCGTTGGGCTGCAGCTGCCGGGCGGAGGAGCCTCTGGCCCCGCGCACGACCTTTCAGATCGGCGGACCGGCGGACCGGCTGATCACGGTGGAGACCAGCGCCCAGCTGGAGGGCCTGCTGCCGGTGCTGGCAGAGGAGGACATCCCTGTGCTGCTGCTGGGCCGGGGCTCCAACCTGCTGGTGGGGGACAGGGGCTTTCGGGGGGCGGCGTTGTGCCTTGCTGGGCAGTTCCGCCAGGTAGCTCTGCTGCCGGACGGGGTGACCCTGCGGGCCGGGGCGGGAGCGTCTTTGGCCTCTGCCTGCGCCTTTGCCCGGGAAAAGGCCCTTACCGGCCTGGAATTCGCCTGGGGCATCCCGGGCTCGGTGGGGGGCGCGGTGTATATGAACGCCGGGGCCTATGGGGGCGAAATCAAGGACGTGGCCGTCAGGGTCCTTCATGTGGACAGAAAGGGCGTTCCCGGAGAGTACACAGGCGCCGAACTGGCCTTTTCCTACCGCCGCAGCCCTTACACCGGGTCCGGCAAGGCCATCACCTTTGCCGAGTTCCGGCTGTCCCCGGGAGACCCGGAGGCAGTGGCCGGAAGAATGGAGGAGCTGATGGCCCGCCGCAAGGCCAAGCAGCCCTACGACATGCCCAGCGCGGGCAGCGTGTTCAAGCGGCCTGCCGTGGGCTATGCGGCGGCGCTCATTGACCAGTGCGGGCTGAAGGGCCGGTCTGTGGGCGGGGCGCAGGTCAGCGAAAAGCACGGGGGCTTTATTGTCAACACCGGCGGGGCCACCTGCCGGGACGTGCTGGCGTTGATGGAGCTGATTCAGGATACCGTGCGCCGGCAGACCGGCACGGAGCTAGAGCCTGAGGTCCGGGTGACCGGGGAAGGGTAAGGAGGAACAGGGAATGGAATTTGTGGTGGTAACGGGCCTTTCCGGGGCAGGAAAGACCCAGGCCATGCACTCAATGGAGGACATCGGCTTTTTTTGTGTGGACAATCTGCCCCCGGCGCTGATCCCTGTGTTTTACGATCTGTGCCTCAAGTCGGAGAGCGCGATGGACCGGGTGGCGGTAGTGACGGACACCCGGGGCGGCGAGCTGTTCAAATCCTTTTTCACGGCAATGGAGTCGCTGAAAATGGAGGACAAATCTTACCGCATCCTGTTTCTGGACGCCTCTGACGGCATTCTGGTGCGGCGTTTTAAAGAGACCCGGCGCAAGCACCCTCTTTCAGACGACCTGGGGGGCTCTTTAGAGCAGGCCGTACGTCTGGAAAGAGAGATGCTGCGGCCGGTGCGGGAGAGCGCGGACTTTGTCATTGACACGGCCAGCCTGTCCCCAGCCCAGCTGAAGGGGCGCATTGCCGAGCTGTTCCTCACCAGCGCCAGCGACTCGCTGGCCGTGCACTGCATCAGCTTTGGCTTCAAGTTCGGCATTCCGATGGAGGCCGACCTGGTGCTGGATGTGCGCTGTCTGCCCAATCCCTTTTACGACCAGCAGCTGCGCCCCAAAACCGGCCTGGACCCGGCAGTGCGGGACTATGTGATGGAAAATGAGGAGACCCGGGGCTTTTTGAGCCGCTACACCGCCCTGCTGGACTATCTGCTGCCCCTCTACGCGAAAGAGGGCAAAAGCCAGCTGGTGGTGGCTATGGGCTGCACCGGCGGGCATCACCGGTCTGTGGCCCTGGCCCAGTACACCTGCGACTACCTGTGCGGCAAGGGTGTAAAGGCCAGCGTCACCCACCGGGACATACAGAGAGGATAGGAGGGAGCCGGAATGAACAGCGTCTGCGTGCTGGTGGCGGGTATGCCCGCCTCGGGCAAAAGCCGCATGGCCCGGGAGCTCTCTGCCCGGCTGGGCCTGCCCATGCTCTCGAAGGACGATATCAAGGAGCTTTTGTACGACACGGTGGGCTTTCGCAGCCGGGAGGAAAAGGTGGCCCTGGGCGTGGGAGCGATGGAGGCCATGTACTACGCCGCCCGGCAGGTGCTGGGCCAGGAGTCCTCGGTAATTTTGGAGAATAATTTTGAAGACGCCTCTCTGCCGGGCCTGAGAGCGCTGCTGGCCGGCTGTCATGCCAGGCCGGTGACCGTTATGCTCACCGGGGAGCCAGAGGCCGTTTACCAACGTTTTGTGGCCCGGGACCAGTCCCCGGAACGCCACAGAGGGCATGTGGTGAACACTTGCTACCCCGAGCCAAAGGGAGAGCGGCCGGTCTGTCCGCCCATTACCCTGGAGCAGTTTGTGTCAGGCTTTACCGCCCGGGGCATGGCCCGGTTTGACATAGGCGGGCCCCGGGTCACGGTGGACGTGACGGAGCTTGCCAAAATCAATTATGACGCGGTGGCGGAGCAGGTGCGGCGGCACCTGTAAAGCGGTAGAGTTTACAGGCGAGGGTGGGGTATATGTCGTTTACCGCACAAATTAAAGGGGAGCTGTGCAGGCAGGAGCTTCACAGGCCCTGCTGCCTGCGGGGGGAATGCTATGGGCTGTGGCTGTTCTCCCGGTGCTTTTCTGTAAAGGAGAACACATTTACAACCGAGAACGCCCCTGCGGCCCGCCGGATGCTGGAGCTGGCGGCGGCAGGGGCAGGCGTCTCCGGCCAGCTGAGCTATGGGGTGAGCCGGAGAAAACGCCCGGCCTACCGGGTGAGCCTGCCTGAGGAGCAGGAGCGTCTGCGGCTGTTGGAGGCCTTTGGGCACACCGGGCGGGAGCCCAATCTGCGAATCAACCGGGCCGCGCTGGAGGGAGACTGCTGTCAGGCGGCGTTCCTTCGGGGGGCCTTTTTGGCCTGCGGCACAGTCAGCGACCCCAACAAGGGCTATCATCTGGAATTCGCCGCCTCCTACAAAAACCTGGCCGGAGACCTGTATACCCTGCTGGGAGAGGCCGGAGGCCTGGGCATTGGCCCGGCGGTGGTGCGCCGTTCTGGGGGGTACGGGGTGTATTTGAAGGACAGCGCCCAGATTGAGGACCTGCTCACCTATCTGGGCGCTGCCGGGGCCTCGATGGAGCTGATGCAGGTGAAGATGCTGAAGGAGGCCCGGAACAATATCAACCGCAAAACCAATTTTGAGACCGCAAACATGGATAAGACCTACTCTGCCGCTGCCCGGCAGATTGCCGCCATTGCCGCCATCAGCGACTGCCGGGGGCTGGCCAGTCTGCCCGACGGCCTGCGGGAGCTGGCGGAGCTGCGGCTCAGCGACCCGGAGCTGACTCTGCGGGAGCTGGGCCAGTGTCTGGGGGTCAGCCGCAGCGGGGTGAACCGCAGGCTGCAAAAGCTGGTGGAGCTGGGGGAGGCTATCATCGCGGAAAAGGGCGTTGACGGAATTATGTAAAGCGTCTGTAAGTTATGTCGACAGAAAGGGGTGAGCCTGTGGCCTTTGTCCACCTGCATGTGCACACCGAATACAGCCTGCTGGACGGCGCCTGCCGCATAGAACGCCTGCTGGACAAGGCCCAGGCCCTGGGCCACGAGGCGGTAGCCATCACCGACCACGGCAATATGTACGGCGTCATCGACTTCTACAAGGCGGCGAAGCAGCGGGGGGTCAAGCCCATCATCGGCTGCGAGGTGTATGTGGCCAAGCGCACCCGGTTCGACAAGGTTCATGAGCTTGACGGGGAGAACCGCCACCTGGTGCTGCTGTGCGAGAACGACGCCGGCTACCGCAACCTGGCCGCAATGGTGTCTAGGGCCTGGACCGAGGGCTTTTACAACCGCCCCCGGGTGGACTTTGCTCTGCTGAAGCAGTACCATGAGGGCCTGATTGCTCTGTCCGCCTGCGTCTCGGGAGAAATTCCCCGGGCCTTGCTCCGGGGGGACTACCAGGGGGCCAAAGAGGCCGCTTTGCGCTACCGGGAGATTTTTGGTCCTGAGAACTTCTTTTTGGAGCTGCAGGACCACGGCCTTAGCGATGAAAAGCTGGTCAACCCGGGCCTGCTCCGCCTCTCGGAGGAGACGGGCGTCCCCCTGGTGTGCACCAACGACTGCCACTATATTGACCCTGAGGACCAGGAGATGCACCGGGTGCTCATGTGCATCCAGACCGGCCGGACAGTGGAGGAGAAGGGTGGGCTGGACTTTGGCTCTGGCGAACTCTATTTCAAGACAGAGGAGGAGATGCGCCGGCTGTTCCCCCAGCACCCGGAGGCAGCGGACAACACGGCTGCCATAGCCCGGCGCTGCAATGTAGAGTTTGAGTTCGGCAAAACCAAGCTGCCCCGGTTCGACACCCCGGACGGCAGTCCCAATCAGGCGTTTTTTGAGCGTATCTGCCGGGAGGGCCTGAAGGAACGCTACGGAGAGCAGCCCTCTCCGGCGCTGCTTCAGCGTCTGCGGTATGAAATAGACACCATTTCTCAAATGGGTTATGTCAACTACTATCTCATTGTCTGGGACTTCATCCGCTACGCCAGAAGCGTGGGCATTCCCGTGGGGCCGGGCCGGGGGTCCGGCGTGGGGAGCCTGGCGGCCTACTGCGTGGGCATCACCAATGTGGACCCTGTCCGCTATCAGCTGCTGTTCGAGCGTTTTCTGAATCCCGAGCGGGTGAGTATGCCGGACTTTGACGTGGACTTCAGCGACGAGCGGCGGGACGAGATTATCGACTATGTGCTGGACAAGTATGGCGCGGACCATGTGGCCCAGATTGTCACCTTTGGCACGATGGCCGCTCGGGGGGCCATCCGGGACGTGGGCCGGGCCATGGCCGTACCCTACGGCAAGGTGGACCAGGTGGCGAAGCTGGTGCCCATGGAGCTGGGCATGACCCTGGAAAAGGCTCTGTCCCAGTCTTCCGCTTTCCGGGAGCTGTGCGCCGGCGACAGCCAGGTGAAGGCCCTGGTGGCTATGGCCCGGAAGGTGGAGGGCATGCCCCGCCATGCCAGCACCCATGCGGCTGGGGTGGTCATCACCGACCGGCCGGTGATGGAGTATGTGCCCCTGGCCCGCAACGACAATGTGACTGTCACCCAATTCACCATGACCGCCATTGAGGAGCTGGGCCTGCTGAAAATGGACTTTCTGGGCCTGCGCAACCTGTCGGTGATTGACAACGCCCAAAAGCTCATTCAAAAGAAGGAGCCGGGCTTTGCCATGTCCGCTGTACCCGAGGACGACCGGGAGACCTTTGCCATGCTGGCGGCGGGGCACACCTCCGGGGTGTTCCAGTTCGAGTCGGCGGGCATGACCCGGCTGCTAGTCCAGTCTCAGGCAGACTGCATTGAAGACCTGATTGCCATCATCTCTCTTTACCGGCCCGGCCCCATGCAGTTTATCCCCATGTATCTGGAAAACCGCCGGGACCCCAGCCGGGTGCGGTATCAGCACGAGCGGCTGCGGCCTATTCTGGAGGTGACCTTTGGGTGCATCATCTACCAGGAGCAGGTGATGCAGATTTTCCGGGAGCTGGCGGGCTACTCTTTGGGCCGGGCCGATATCGTCCGCCGGGCCATGTCCAAAAAGAAGCATGATGTACTGGAACGGGAGAAGCAGATTTTTATCCACGGCCAGCAGCGGGAGGACGGCAGCTGGGAGGTGGAGGGCTGCGTCAACCGGGGGGTGGGCCAGGCAGTGGCCGAGGAGCTATTCAAGGAGATTCAGGACTTTGCCTCATACGCCTTCAACAAGTCCCACGCAGCGGCCTATGCGGTGGTGGCCTATCAGACCGCCTGGCTGAAGTGCCACTACCCCCAGGAGTACATGGCCGCGCTGCTTTCCAGCGTGCTGGGCTTTGGGGGCAAGGTGGCGGAATATACCGAGGAGTGCCGCCGCCTGGGGCTGCAGGTGCTGCCTCCCCATGTCAACTACAGCGGCACAGGGTTCACTGTGGACGGCAGGAGCCTGCGGTTTGGGCTGGCGGCGGTGAAAAACCTGGGCCGGGGGGTCATTGGCCGCATGGTGCAGGAGCGTCAGGGGGGCGGGCCCTTTGTTTCCTTTTACGACTTCTGCCGCCGGATGCAGGGCAAGGACATGAACCGCCGCGCCGTGGAGAGCCTGGTGAAGTGCGGCGCTTTAGACGGCCTGGGCCATAACCGCCGGGAGCTGCTGCTGGGGGTGGAGACTGTGCTGGAAAGCCTGGAAGGGGACCGCCGCCGGAACGTGGAGGGCCAGCTGGGCTTTTTTGACGCCCCGGAGGCAGGGGGGGAGGACCTGGGCCCGGAGCTGACCCCGGCGGAGGACTTCTCTCACATGGACAAGCTGGCTATGGAGAAGGAGGTCACCGGCATGTACCTGACCGGCCACCCAATGGAGGCCTTTGCGGCGCAGTTTGCCGCCGGCGGCTATGCCCGCACCGCCGACGTGCTGCTCAGCGCAGAGGGCGAGGGGGAGGGCGCGGGCGTTCTCTACCAGGACGGCCAGCGGGTGGCCATGCTGGGCATGATTACCGGCATACGCCGGAAGGCCACCCGTTCCGGCATGCAAATGGCCTTTGTGACTTTGGAGGACATGGTTGGCGCCATTCAGCTGCTGGTGTTCCCCCGGGTGTTGGAGGAGCAGGGAGAGGTCCTGCGGGAGGGGGCGGTGATTGAGGCGGTAGGCCGGCTGAGCTTTCAGGAGGAGAAGGAGCCTGAGCTGCTCTGCGACCACCTGGGCCCGCCCCGGCAGCGGGAGGGCCCTGCCCCCAACAGCGGGCGCAAGGGGAGCAGCCGGCCGGGGCTCTACCTGCGGCTGGACTCTCAGGAGGACCCCCGCCGCCGCAAGGCCATGCAGTATGCCGCCATTTTTGAGGGGGGCAGCAACGACCTCTATCTCTATTTCAAGGACACAGGGAAGCTGTGCCGGGCCCCGGCCTCTCAGCGGCTGGACGTGAGCCGGCAGCTGCTTCGGGCATTGGAGCAGCTGCTGGGCCGGGAAAACATCAGATATGTGCCGCGCCCCTGAATATATGGCGGCGAAAAACCCCCTTCGGGCCGCAAAATATTCCCAACCCCCTTGATAATTCCCGAAAATTTGTTATAATTGGAATATAAGTCTGTAATCATCCCCGGGCTGAGGCAGCGCCGGGCAAAGTTGGAGGTAACAAATATGGGAGCCAAAACAATAGCAGTACTGACCAGCGGGGGCGACGCCCCCGGCATGAACGCCGCGGTCCGGGCGGTGGTCCGCAGCGCCCACTCCTTTGGTATGAAGGTGTACGGCGTTATGCGGGGCTATAACGGCCTGATCAACGGCGACGTGAAGGAAATGAACATGCGCAGCGTCTCCGATATCATCCAGCACGGCGGCACCGCTCTGTTCACTGCCCGCAGCCCTGAGTTCAACACCCCCGAGGGTGTGAAGAAGGCCGCGGACTTCTGCCGGGAAAAGGGCATTGAGGGCGTGGTGGTTATTGGCGGCGACGGGTCCTTCCGGGGGGCCAGGGACCTGTGCGGGGAGGGCATCTCCTGCATCGGCGTGCCCGGCACCATTGACAACGACATTGCCTGCACCGACTACACCATTGGCTATGACACTGCCCTGAACACCGCAATGGAGATGATCGACCGCATCCGCGACACCACCGAGTCCCACGACCGGTGCAGCGTGGTAGAGGTCATGGGCCGGCGCTGCGGAGACATTGCCCTGCACACCAGCATTGCCGTGGGCGCAATGACCACTTTGGTGCCCGAGGTGCCCTACGACTTCCAGCGGGACATTGTGGACCGGATGAAGGCCGCCCAGCAGACAGGCAAGCGGCACTACATCATTGTGGTGGCCGAGGGCGTGGGCCACACCCAGGAGCTCACGGAGCGCATTCAGGCCGCTACCGGCATCGAGAGCCGGGCCACGGTGCTGGGCCATGTCCAGCGGGGCGGCTCTCCCACTCTGCGGGACCGTGTGGTGGCCAGCCGCATGGGCTTCCACGCGGTGGAACTGCTCCACAATGGCGCGTCCAACCGGGTGGTGGCCCTTAAGGGCGAGCAGGTGGTGGACTTTGACATCACTGAGGCCCTGAACATGCCCCGCATCTTTGACGAGAACCTGTACCGGGTCTCTGCCCGGCTGTCTATTTAAGCTCCGGCATACTTAGAGCCTGTACCGATCAGCTTTGTGCCAGGGCGATGGAGCAAAATTTTGTGGATATCACTGGTGCAATGTCCAATCAGTACAGGTTGACCGCTCTTGGGTTCATAAAGGGACCGGCGCTCACGGAACATCCTTCCGGCGGGGGCCGGTCCCTTTGGCAGCTCTGATTGGAGGAGGGGGAAAATGAAAGCCTTTGACCAGCTTGTTCTGGTGAATTACTGTCATCCCGGCTGCGTCCCCCTGAAGAACATCATGCGCCTGCCAGAGGCACAGGCCTTTCAGCTGGCCCAAAGGCTGGCAGAGGAGCACCCGGAGACCACTGCCTTTTACCGTTTTGCGGACTTTGCCAACTACTACGCCCTGCGAAAGGCCCAGGACGCGGCTCTCTACCAGCGCTTTCTCCTGCTGGGCGGCAGGCCGGAGGAGGCGCATCCCCTGTCCTTTGTGGTGGAGGGCAGCGCGTATCTTCGCGGCTGGTTTGGAAACGGACCGGAAACACAGCTGCCGTTAAAGGATATTGCCCCCTGGCACATCAGCTTTACAGTGGGCGACAGCGGCGCGGCATTCCAGAAAAACGGGACGGTGGAGCTGCTCGATGTCAACGGCCTGCGCCAGTTGCTGGAGGAGAACGGCGGCAGTCTTGCGCAGGTTCTCCGCCATACCGGCTACCACTATGTAGAGGCGCAGCTGTGGTGTGACATATATCTGAAGCAAGCCTGAGCGGATATCGCAAAAAGGACAAGGCACTCCCCCGGGGACGCCTTGTCCTTTTTATCTTGCACCGCATCGTCAAGCGTCCGCCTCCTGGGCGCGTCCGCACAGCCGGCACAGGGCCATAGCGGGCAGGGTCAGCCCAAACCACAGCAGGGAATAGGGCAGGCAGACCTGGCCCATCAGGTTCAGGGGCATTTTCGAGTAGTCCCACACCCGCAGCCCCAGGCCGGTGTTGACAATCAGCCCTGCCGCCAGCTCTACCCCGGTGATGAGCCCCGCCCCGGCCAGGCACCGGGCGAACAGGCTTTTGTGCCTCAGCCGCCCGCAGCATACCCAGTCAATCAGGCACAGACAAACGCCCCCCGCCAGGGCCATAGAGCAGTGGGTTTCTCCCCGCCAGGCCATCTCTAAAGTGGGGTAGGCGCAGCTGCCGGTGAGAAACAGCATCCCGTCTTTGTTCATGAATTTTTCCTCCTTGCGCGTCTGTGGCTATTATCTGCTTTTTCATGCAAACTATTTTGAGCAATTCCTGGATTATCTTGAGCAGTTTCCGAAAAATCCTTGTTTTTTCCGAAAGGATTGCCTATAATATTTGCAACGGGGAGCTCCCCGGATCATAAACAGAGAAAGGCGGGGTCAGTTATGAAAATTCTTGTTACCGGCGGCGCGGGGTACATTGGCAGCCATACTACGGTGACGCTTTTGCAGCAGGGGCATGAGGTGGTTATTGTAGACAATCTCTGCAACAGCAAAAAGGCGGCGGTGCGGCGCATTGAGGAGATTACAGGCAAAGCTGCCGCGTTTTATGAGTGCGACGTCCGGGACGAGGCCAAGCTGCGGGAGGTCTTTCAGAAGGAGCAGCCCCAGGCTGTCATCCACTTTGCCGGGCTCAAGGCTGTGGGCGAGTCGGTGGCCAAGCCCCTGGAGTATTACGACAACAACATCGGCTCTACGCTGGTGCTGTTGAAGGTCATGGGGGAGCAGGGAGTCAACAACATTATTTTCAGCTCCTCGGCCACGGTGTACGGCGAGCCTGCCACAGTGCCCATCAAAGAGGACTTCCCCCTGCCCACCAGCGCCAACTGCCCCTATGGCAACACCAAGCTGATGATTGAGCACATTCTCACCGACTATGTCCACGCCCACCCGGCGTTCAGCGTGGTGCTGCTGCGCTACTTCAACCCGGTGGGGGCCCATGAGAGCGGCCTGCTGGGAGAGGACCCCAACGGCATTCCCAACAACCTGGCCCCCTATATTGCCCAGACCGTGGTGGGCAAGCTGGAAAAGGTCCATGTCTTTGGCAACGACTACCCCACCCCCGACGGCACGGGCGTGCGGGACTATATCCATGTGGTGGACCTGGCCGAGGGCCACGCCGCCGCACTGCAGTTGTTCCAGGGCAGTCCCTGCGGGCTGAAGGTCTATAACCTGGGCACCGGCAGGGGCGCTTCGGTGCTGGAAATGCTGGCAGCCTTCTCCAAAGCCGCAGGCAAGGAGATTCCCTATGTCATCGACCCCCGCCGCCCCGGCGACATTCCCACCTGCTATGCAGACTGCTCCCTGGCCAAAAAGGAGCTGGGCTGGGAGGCGAGAAAGTCGGTGGACGACATGTGCGCCGACACCCTGCGCTGGCAGAGGATGAACCCCAATGGCTTTGAGGATTGAGGAAACCATTATTCTGGCCTCCCAGTCTCCCAGCCGCAGAATGCTGTTGGAGCAGGCCGGGGTGGACATGGAGGTGTTGGTCTCCGGCGCGGACGAGACTGTGCCCCAGGACTTCACCCCCGCCCAGACCGTGGAGTGTCTGGCGGAGCGCAAGGCCCGGGCCATAGAGCCCCAGAGCGGCGGCAGGCCCATTATTGGGGCAGACTCTGTGGTGAGCATTGACGGCGTCATTATCGGCAAGCCAGAGAATGATGAGGCGGCAAGGGCCACCCTGCGGCGGCTTTCCGGCCGTACCCATAAGCTGTATACCGGGGTCTGCCTGCTGGCCCGGGGCCAGAGCCAGGTATTTCACCAAGTGACAGAGGTGACCTTCTACCCCTTGACCGAGGGGGAGATTGCCGAATATGTGGCTATGGGAGAGTCCACTGGCCGGGCCGGAGGCTATGGCATCGAGGGGGTGGGGGTTATGCTGGTGCGGGAGATCAAAGGCGACTACCCCAACATTGTAGGCCTGCCCGTGGCCGAAACCCTCCGCCGCTTACGCGATATGCTGAAATAAAAACCGGGCGGCTCATCTGCCGCAGCCGCTGAAAACAGGCGGAGCCCAGCGGGCTGGGCTTCTTCGGGCAGCGTGGGAGGCGGGCCTCTGATCCCTCAAAAGCCCGAAGCGCGCCGTCCTATTAACAGCTGCTTAGACCAAAACCTATTGGCACAACACAGCCCCCATGCGTATGATAGGCATGGGGGTGATGCCATGAAAAAACGAAGATACATACCCAAAGGACGCCTGAGCCGCCGGCCCTTCCGTTGGAGCCGGGCCCGGGGGCTACTGGTCATTCTGGCGGTGCTGGTGTTGGGCGCAACGGCTCTTTCCGAGCTGGCCCTTTCCGCTGTTACGCCGGCGCTGACCCAGGAGGCCGCCCGGGGCTATATGCTGGACTGCGTGGCAGAAGCAGTGGAGGCCGAGCTTGAGGCTGACCCCGCCCCCTTTGTCACCGTGGAGCGGGAGCCTGCCGGGCAGGTGGCCCTGCTCAGCGCTGACCCGGAGCGGCTGAACCGGCTGCGGGCCGGGGTGCTGGAACGGCTGTCCCACAGCCTGCGGGGCCAGGTGACGGTGTATGTGCCTGTGGGCAGTCTGACCGGCGTGGGGCTGTTCAATGGCCGCGGCTTTCCGGTGCCGGTGCGGCTGCGGTTAGAGGGTTCGGCAGAGGCGGAGTTTGCCACCGACCTGCTCAGCGCCGGGGTCAACCAGACCTGCCACCGGCTGACCTTGACCGTGCGGGCCCGGGCCTATTCCCAGTCCCGGCGGTTCGAGACCTCGGCGGAGACTGAGAGCGTCACCGTGCTGGCAGAGACCGTGGTGGTGGGCGAGGTGCCCGAGCTGGTGGCCGGAGCCACAAAAATAAATGGATAACAGAAAATAATGGGGGAGCTATGGACAGAAAAGCCGCGGAACAGGAATTGCAGGCCCTGCGAGAGCAGGTGCGCTACCACAGTGAGAAATACTACACGGAGGACGCTCCGGAGATCAGCGATTTTGAATTCGACCAGCTCTACCGCAGATTGGAGGAGCTGGAAGCCCGGTTTCCTGAGCTGATTACCGAGGACTCGCCCACCCAGCGGGTTGGGGGCGCAGTGTACAACAGCTTCGCCCCTGTAACCCACCAGGTGCCTCTGGAAAGCCTCCACGACTCCTTTTCAGAGGAGGAGCTTTGGGACTTTGACCGCCGGGTCCGGGAGGCGGTGGCAGAACCGGAGTATGTGGTAGAGCCCAAATTCGACGGCCTCTCTGTGGCCCTGGAATATGTGGACGGAGTATTTACCCGGGGCTCTACCCGGGGCGATGGCGTCACCGGAGAGGATGTGACAGAGAACATCCGCACCATCCGCACTGTGCCCCGGCAGCTGACAGAGCCTGTCCCCTTCCTGGAGGTCCGGGGAGAGGTGTATTTGTCCGAGTCCGGCTTTCAGCGGCTGTGCCAGCGCCAGGAGCTGCTGGAGGAGAAGCCCTTTAAAAACCCCCGCAACGCCGCCGCTGGCTCCCTGCGGCAAAAGGACCCCCGGGTCACCGCTGGCCGGGAGCTGGATATTTTTGTGTTCAACGTCCAGCAGGTCCGGGGGGAGGACCTGACCAGCCACAGCATTTCTCTGGAAAGACTAAAGGCTTTGGGCTTTACCGTACCCCCCGCCTATTTTGTCAGCCGGGACATGGAGCAGGTGATTGGCTTTATTCAGGAGCTGGGGGAAAAAAGGGGGGAGCTGGACTTTCCCATTGACGGCGCAGTTGTAAAGGTAAACAGCTTTGCACAGCGGGAGGAGCTGGGCAGCACCGCCAAATTCCCCCGCTGGGCCGAGGCGTTCAAGTATCCCCCGGAGGAAAAGGAGACCACCCTGGTTGACATTGAGGTGAACGTGGGCCGCACTGGGGTGCTTACCCCCACCGGGGTGTTTGAGCCCGTGACCTTAGCGGGCACCACAGTAAGCCGGGCCACTTTACACAATCAGGACTTCATCACAGAGAAGGATGTGCGGGTGGGCTCCCGGGTGGTGCTGCGCAAGGCCGGGGAGATCATCCCCGAGGTGGTGGCAGTGGTGGAGAACCCGGAGGGCACAGAGCCTTTCACCCTGCCCCAGCGCTGCCCCTCCTGCGGCCAGCAGGTATACCGGGAGGAGGGGGAGGCGGCAACCCGCTGCGTCAACCCCCAGTGCCCGGCCCAGCTGCTGCGGCATCTCATCCACTTTGCCAGCCGGGACGCTATGGACATTGACGGCCTGGGCCCGGCCCTGTTGGAGCAGCTGACCCGAGAGGGCCTGGTCCATTCCCCGGCAGACCTGTACGCCCTGGATGAGGAACGCCTGGCGGGCTTGGAGCGCATGGGTAAAAAGTCTGCGGCAAACCTGCTGGCAGCGCTGGAAAAGTCGAAAGGCAATGACCTTTACAGGCTGGTCTTTGCCCTGGGCATTCCCCACATTGGGGCTAAGGCGGCCCAGCTGCTGTGCGGACACTTTCCTGACATGGAGGCCCTGATTCAGGCGGCGGGAGAGGTCCCGGCCAGGGGCTCGGAGGATGAGGAGAAGAACGCCGCCAAAACCCGGCTGGCTCAGATTGAGGGCATTGGCGTGGACATGACCCTGTCCATCCGGGACTTTTTCCAGCAGGAGGTGGTTCTTGCGCTGGTCCGCCGGTTGGGGGAGTTGGGCGTCAACATGAAAGCTTTTCAGCAGGAGGAAAAGGGCTCTCTGCTGGCAGGCAAAACCTTTGTGCTTACCGGCACCCTGCCCAGTCTGAGCCGCAAAGAGGCCACAGAGCTCATTCAGAAGCAGGGCGGCAAGGTGACGGGCTCTGTGTCCAAAAAGACCAGCTATCTGCTGGCAGGGGCGGACCCGGGGAGCAAGCTGGACAAAGCCAACAGCCTGGGCGTTCCTGTGCTCAGTGAGGAGGAACTGCTGCAGCTGCTGGATTCACAATAACAACAAACAGGATATTTTTTCAAATGGAGGAAATACTATGACAGTCAACAGGAAGGACCTGTATGGCCCCGACTGCCAGGAGCAGGCGGCGCGCTACGAGAAAATACGCGCGGGTTTTATCGAGACCTTTGGCGACGACCAGGGAACTGCCTTTTTCAGCGCCCCGGGCCGCACGGAGATTGGCGGCAACCACACAGACCACAACCACGGCCGGGTGGTGGCCGCTGCCATTGACCTGGACATTGTGGGCCTGGCCCGCAAAACAGAGGACGGCCTGGCCCGCCTGCGCTCGGTGGAATATCCCCGCATGGACCAGGTGGACCTGGCGGACCTGAAGCCCCGCCGGGAGAACAGCGGCTCTCAGGCCATTATCCGGGGCATTTGCGCCCGGTGCAAGGAGCTGGGCTACCAGGTGGGAGGCTTTGAGTGCTTCACCCAGACCCGGGTGCTCAAGGGCTCCGGCCTGTCCAGCTCTGCGGCCTTTGAGATTCTGGTGGTGACGGTAATCAGCCATCTGTACAATGACGGAAAGATTGACCCGGTAGAGGCGGCAAAGATTGCCCAGTACGCTGAGAATGTGTACTTTGGCAAGCCCTCTGGCCTGCTGGACCAGATGGGCAGCTCTATGGGCAGCGTTACCGCGATGGACTTTGCCGACCCGGAAAAGCCCCAGGTAGAGAACGTGAGCTTTAACCTGAAGTCTTACGGCCATGTGCTGTGCGTGGTGGACACTGGCGGCAACCACGCGGACCTGACCCCGGACTACGCCGCCATTCCCCAGGAAATGAAAGCAGTGGCTAAGGTGTTTGGCAAGGAGTTTCTGCGGGATGTGAACGAGCGGGACTTCTACAATGACCTCAATCAGGTCCGCAAGGCTGCCGGCGACCGGGCTGTGCTGCGGGCCATGCATTTCTTCGACGACGACCGGCTGGCCCATGAGGAGGCCGAAGCCCTGAAACGGGGAGACTTTGCCAGCTTCCTGCAAATGGTGAATCAGTCTGGCAAGTCCTCCCAGCAGCGGCTGCAGAATGTGTATTCTCCCGCCCATCCTGAGGAGCAGGGCATCCCCCTGGCCCTTACCATCTCCGAGGCCCTGCTGCAGGGCCGGGGCGCCTGCCGGGTCCACGGGGGCGGCTTTGCAGGCACCATTCAGGCTTATGTGCCCGAGGACCTGCTGGACAGCTACCGGGCCGGGATGGAGAAGGTATTCGGCCAGGGCAGCTGCTATGTGCTCACAGTGCGCAGCTGCGGCGGCGTAAAGGTGGAGCTGTAATGCCAAAAGTCAAGTGGCTGGGCATGGTTCAGAACACCCGGCCCCCTTGCCAGCAGGGAGAGCTTCCGGCAGGAGCGCAGCTGCTGAAGCTGCCCGGTTCTGCCGGTGGGCTGCAAAGGAGGGCGGCAGTGCTGCTGCCCCTTCCCCTGGCCGTGGTTTTTGGGGTAATGCTGGGCAAAACATATGGCTGCGGACAGATACCGGTCACTCCGCTGGGGATTGGGTTAGGCGTGTGCCTGGAAATTCCGGCATTGGCGCTGCACGAGCTGCTCCATGCGCTCCCCTACCCCAAAGACGCGCAGGTCGGCATTGGCTTTTACCCTAAGGCTTTGGCAGCAGTGGCATTGGTCTCCTACCCGCTTTCCCGCAGAAGATTTGTGCTGATGTCCCTTCTACCCTTTCTGCTGGGAGCCCTGCCGCTGCTGTTGTTTTTGCTGGCTCCTGTGGACTGGCGGGGGCTGAACGGCTTTCTGTTCGGCTTTGGGGCGATGGGCTTGGTAAGCCCCTATCCAGACCTCTACCTGGTGGCTCAGGCGCTGAGGCAGACGTCAAAGGGGTGCTGTCTGCAATTTGTAGGCGATGGCTTATACAGTCTGCCTTGCAACAGAGAATAGCTGGCGGCAGGCAAATTCAGAATAGAAGCAGCGCCGCGCAGAGGCTGGTCCTTGCGCGGTGCTGCCTCTGTCGTCAGTGCAGCCTCATCGGCGTCTATCGACCTTTGGGAGCGTTTACTATAAAAGCAGCGCAGGCCGCTGAAATCCTGTTGACTTTTTTGCCTTGAAATGCTATGCTTGATAGCAAGGAATCACACAATGAAGGGAAACTGAAAATATGCTGCATGAGACAAAAAAAGCCTCCGTCCCTATGGAGGAGATTACCCGGGTAAAGGGTCTGGGCTTTTTGTGGGACAAGACCACACCCGACTGCTTCAACGGCCGGGTCATCACCCGCAACGGTAAAATGACCGCCCAGGAGCTGGCCGCTGTGGCTGAGGCCGCAGAGCGGTTCGGCAACGGCCAGGTCACCCTCACGGTCCGTCTGACTGCCGAGATTCAGCATGTGCCCTTTGAGAACATTGAGCCCCTGCGGAGCTTCCTGCAGGAGCATGGCCTGGAAACCGGCGGCACCGGAGCAAAGGTGCGCCCGGTGGTCTCCTGCAAGGGCACCACCTGCCAGTATGGGCTCATCGACACCTTTGCCTTGTCTGAGAAGATTCACGAGAGATTTTATAAGGGCTGGCACGATGTGAAGCTGCCCCATAAGTTCAAAATCGCTGTGGGCGGCTGTCCGAACAACTGTGTCAAGCCAGACCTGAACGACCTGGGCATTGTGGGCCAGCGGGCGCCCGTGGTGGACCTGGAAAAGTGCCGGGGCTGCAAGGTGTGTCAGATTGCAAAAAACTGCCCCATGCATGTGCCTACTGTGGAGAACGGCAAGGTCATCATTGACGACGCCCAGTGCAACCACTGCGGCCGCTGCCTGAGCAAATGCCCCTTTCATGCCTTTGAGGAGTATGTGCCGGGCTATAAGGTCTATATCGGCGGACGCTGGGGCAAAAAGGTGGCCCAGGGCCGGTTTTTGGACAAGCTGCTCACCAGCGAGGAGGAGGTCATGGAGGTAATCGAGAGGGCAATCGCTCTGTTCCGGGACCAGGGACAGCAGGGAGAACGCTTCTCCGACACCATTGCCCGTCTGGGCTTTGAGGAGGTTCAGAGGCAGCTGGTCGGCTGACGTTCCGGCCAACCGGCTGACGTTCCGGTCAACCGGCTGACCGTTCCGGTCAACCGGCGCGGTTTGGTTGAAAAAGAAGCCCGGCCAGGCGCATGGATGCCTGGCTGGGCTCCTTTTTTTAAAAATATGGCAGGTTACCTCTTGACAAGCAATGGTTATTAGTGTAAACTAATTACACGGATTAGGAGAAACTAACAGCGGGGTCAAAACACTGTCATGTCAACCAAAAGAGAAGCCGGCAGCAAACCATAGCCATAGGGTGGGCCTTATTTGGGTGACGCACCTGGGTAACACGGTCGGCATACTTTATGGGTAGAGCCAGACTTGCGGCCCTGCTCTTTGAGAACAGCCCCTTTGATATGGCAGAGAACAAAAGCCTTACCCCGGCTTTCGGCAACCAACGGGAGCACCCAGCTCACGCGAGAGCAAGCCTAACTGCCAGCAGCCGGTAGGCGACGCTTTGCCGACCCGCGAATCGGGTGCAGCGTCACGCTACCGCGAGTCGGGAGCACCTAGCGAGCGCGAGAGCAAGCCTAACTGTTAGCAGCCGGTAGGCGACGCTTTGCCGACCCGCGAATCGGGTGCAGCGTCACGCTGCACGGGAGCACCCAGCTCACGCGGGAGCAAGCCCGACTGCCAGCAGCCGGTAGGCGACGCTTTGCCGGCTCGCGAATTGGGTGCAGCGTCACGCTGCCCTGGGAGAAAATGAGGAGGTCTTTTTATGATGCTGTTAACGGCGGCGGTTCATGTGCCCACTGTGGCCCTTGCGGCGGTGATTGCTCTGATCTTTGCCGCGATAGTGGTCCGCTGGGTCCGGCGGAGAAGAAGGGGAGAGAGCGGCTGCGGCTGTAGCTGCCCGGGCTGTCCCCATCGCGCACAGTGCCACAAAAGTCCGGAAAAGAAGGACTGACACGAACCGCGCGGGAAAAGCCCAAATAAAAAGCCTCCCTTTACCCGAGGGAAGCTTTTTACATGCACAGAGAAATCCTTATTGCTGGACATAGGAAGAAGACAGCGGGGGGGAAGGGGGCGAATCTTTGTCATGCGGCCCGGCGGCTATTGACTGTCTGGGCTTGCCTCATGATGGGTTCGCCCCAAAATACAGGAAAAAATCAAGCAGACCAAAACCCCTGCCAGCCCCAGTACAAAGAACAACGCTGCTGCGCCAGAGCCCTTGCCCAGGCCGAACAGGAGGGCAGGGAGGCTGTCCTGAGAAACCGAGGCCATCAGCGGCTCAAAGACCTGGTCTACCAGCAGCCCGCCCAAAAAGTAGCCCAGGGGTATGGTGAAAAACTGCAATGTGTTGCGGCAGGAGAACACCCGCCCCTGCATGTCTACGGGAATGGCGGACCGAAAAATAACGTCCATATTGGCGTTCATCAGGGGGATTGGCAGCCAGCCCAGAACAGCCCCCACACACCAGGCCCAGGGGGTGCGCCCGAAGGCCAGCAGAAAATTTTCTGTGCTCATAGACAGCAGCAGAGAGCCACAGATGGCCCGTACCCGGTTCTTTGGCGAGGGCAGCAGAGTGGCAATTACCCCGCCAACCAGGGATGCCCCGCCGGTTACAGCGTTCACCAGGCCCAGCACGGTCTCGCCGCCGTTTGCGCGGCTGAGCAGCATGGCGGGCAGCGCGGCGTTATAAGCCGAGGCCACCAGGTTGATAAAAGCCAGAAAAAGGATGAGGTTTAAAATCAGCCGGTTGGCTCCCACCCAAGCCAGCCCGGACTTTGCCGCTGTCAGCAGCTTTTCTCGGGGCTTGTCCTCAGTAGAAGCCTCTGGGACAGGAATAAAGAACAGAAGACTGACAAAAGCAATGGCAAAGGTAGCCAGGTCAACGGCAATCACTGCCTCCATGCCAAAAAATCCGAACAGGGCCGAGGCAATGACCGGGTGCAGAATAGTGTTCAGCGACGACGAAAAGGACCGCAGGCCGCTGGTTTTCTGGTAGTACCTTTTGGGGACCAGCAGCGTGGCCGCCACATCGCTGGCAGGCTGCTGCACGGTGTTCATCAAGCCGTTTATGGCATTGAGCCCATACAAATGCCAGGGCTCCAGCTGGCCGGTTTTCAGCAGGACCAGCACCGCAACCGTGCCCATAGCGGCCAGCAGGTCGCACACCAGCATGGTGCGCTTTTTGTTCCAGCGGTCGCTGAGCGCCCCGGCAAAAATGCTAACAAGCACATAAGGCGCGTAGGAACAAATGGAGAGCAGGGCGGTTTCCAGCGCAGAGCCCCTTTGCCGGTAGAGCCACAAAATCAGGGCATAGCCGGTCATGGCGCTGCCCAGAGCAGAGAGCGACTGGGTGCTCCACAACAGTAGGTAGGGCTTTAGAGATTGATATTTTTTCATTTGACTTTGCTCCTTTGATTGTAATAAAAATCAAATAAGCAAAGCCTGAGGACGGACAGGGCGCGGCCCCTTAGCCTCTATGCTCCATGCAGTGTCCTCAAGCCTTGCATGGAGCGGCGGCAATACAGAGCGGCAAAGAAATGTTATGCATCATGTCCTCCCTCATCATGGTCTGAAT
>NZ_JBQISV010000036.1:0-21429 GCF_056800975.1 Acutalibacter sp. | reverse complement strand
GCATCCGCTGGTCCTCAAACTCAAGCCCGCCTCTCATGCTCTCCAAAAGCCGCGCAAAGCTCTGCTCCTGGCGGCGGGTGGTCAGAGCAGCCAACCTTCCGGCCTCCTGCACCCTTCCATTCAGGGTTCTCCCCAGTTTTCTGCTGATTTCCTTCATATTTGCTGCTCCTTTCTGCCTGTTATGTCTCTGTTATAACCCCGACACATGTTGCTTTTGATCATCAATATCTCAATATATGTCGAGTTAATTCTTTTTCCTCTCTGCATCCCCCGGTCTGCTGCTCTCTCTCGACCTTGTGATTGTATTATAAACCTTCTTTATAAACTTGTCAAGGGTTTTTATAAATATTTTTTCAAAATTTTTCCAAGCCTTTATAAACAAACCCGGTCTAAACTCCCTGCTTGCAAAGACTCCCCCGCCGCAGGTAAGGGGCCTGTCTGAGAGTTGTCCCCTTCCACACATTATAATGAGGGGCGTATCATCCGCCTACTCCATAGACATACCAGGACCCTGGAAGAGACAGCAGACACGCAGTCCTCTCCCAGGGTCCCGATATGTGAATCATATAAAGTGCACAGCAGAACACCCCGCCCCACCCCATTGACAAGGGTCGGGGCATATTGTATAATGTCGCGGAAAGCGGCAAGTCACCGCAAATTTTCCCAAAAAACGCGGCGGAGGCCCTCCCCCGGCGTTCTTCACGCCACGTTGACATGACCAGGAAAGGATGACAGCAATGACAGAATCTTTGCGCCCGGCCAGCGGTATGAATCGCCACCCCGCGGCAGAATACAGAAAAGCTGGCAGTGCCAGCGCAACGGCGTGGGAAGGGAGGGACCTCCCGTGAACTCCCAAGGCCGTCACACCCCCATGCCGCCCCAGCTGACTATTTTTCTCTGCTGGATGGCCTACACAGAGGCTTACCCGGGAAGATACAGCTACAACTCCAACATCACCCCCATTATGGATGCCTTTGGGGTGACTCACGGAGAGGCCGGGCTGGTGACCACCTGTTTTTTCTTCGCCTATGGCATCGGGCAGGTGGTCAACGGCCTGCTGTGCCGCCGCTATCCCCTCCGGTGGATCATCCCCTTTTCCCTGGCCTGCTCCGCTGTGCTGAATATAGCGGTCTTTCTGGGCGCCCCCTTCTGGACCCTCAAATATCTGTGGCTGCTCAATGGCGGGCTCCAGTCCATTCTCTGGCCCACCCTTATCTCCGTCCTGTCCCAGTCTCTCCCCGCCCCCTATCTGAAAAGCTCGGTGCTGGTCATGAGCACCACGGTGCCCATCGGCACCCTTCTGGCCTATGGGCTCAGCTCCCTGCTGGCAGTTCGGGGCGGCTTTCCCTTCTCCTTCCTCACAGGGGCCCTGCTGATGGCCGGAGCAGCAGCCGCCTGGCTGTTCCTCTACCGGGACGCTCCCGCCTCCGAAAACGCCCAGCCCGTCCAGACCTCCCGGACCCCGGGCAAAGGCCTTCTCAACCCGGCAGTGGCAGTCACAGTCCTGGTGCTGTGCCTTTTCGCGGTGGCAAACAATCTGGTAAAGGACGGGCTCACCACCTGGGTACCCTCCATCCTGAAAGAGCGGTTCGGCCTGCCCGACAGCCTCTCCATTCTGCTCACTCTGGTCCTGCCGGTGCTGGGCATATTCGGCGCAGCCTGCAACGGGCTTCTGGAAAGGCGGCTGCCCTCCTTCATCAAGCTTTCCGGACTGTGGTTCCTGCTGGCCGCGGTGTCCACCGCCGGGGTAATCCTCCTGCTGGACACCAGCCTGTGGTGGGCGGTCCTGGCCGTTTTCGGGATAATCTCCCTGTCTATGCACGCGGTCAACAACGCCATCACCAGCATGGCCCCCCTCTACATGCGGGAACAGCTGGACTCCGGGCTGCTGGCCGGGGTGCTCAACGGCTGCTGCTATGTGGGCAGCACCATCAGCTCCTATTGCCTGGGCTGGGTCGCCGACCATTTCGGCTGGAACGGAGTATTCCTGCTGCTTCTGGCCGTCACCGGCATCCCCGTCGTGACCGCCGCCCTGGTAGGAACCGCAGGCAAAAAGACAAAGCCGCAGCCATAATTCCCTGCCCCCTCGCTGCCATACACAAAAACAGCAGACAGCCAAACACGGGACATCTGGGACAACACCGCGCAAAGCGTACAACAAAAGCGTACAACAATTGTATGCGAGTTGCACAATCCATTCATTTGTCAGAGTGTACAGACTAATCTCTGACAATCCGGCAAGCCAAAGCCATGCGCTCCGGCAGAAAACCGCAAGTCAATCCCGCTCAAGGAGCGCAGGCCAGTCTCAGCGGGACACTGCCTTGACCCGGCCCCGGTCAAAACCGGCCATGCCCCCCAATACACAAACGCTTATATGGACGCCCTAGTCCCCCAGTTCCCTGCCAATCACCTTTACCAGCTCATGGGTGGTGTCGCAGCCGTGCTCCCAATACATAATACCCAGCAGCCCGGCCTCCTTCACATAACGGCATTTCAGGGCAATGGCCTCCGGGGTCTCATAGCTGACAAAGCTGCTGCCGTTCCACAAATACGCTGCCTGGGCCTCCTCGTCCCAATACTGGGCGTACCCATTTTGCGCCATAAAGCTCTCGGTAATGTCGCTATACCGCAGGCCGCCCTCGCCGCCGGTCTGGGCAGGCTGGCAGAGGCCGTGGTTTTTGTCCTCCACCCCAGACCATTTCCTGGCATAAAAGGCCGCGCCAATCACCAGCTTTTCCAGAGGCACCCCCGCCCTGTGGAACATCTCTACCATGTCCACCGTGTTCAGGCCGCTGCCGTCCCCCTTGCCGGCCCGCAGGGCCGCATGGTGCCCTGCCTGACGGGTAAAGCCGCTGCGCATGTCATAGGTCATAATCTGCACATAGTCTACCAGGCGGGCCACCTTTTCCATTTCCGTGTCCCGCACAAAATATTCCCCGGCCCCTGCGGCAATGGACAGGCTGCGGGGGCCAAGCTGATCCCGCAGCGCCTGAAGCAGCAGGGTAAAATTCTCTCTGTCCCGGGGGTCCCAGTCAATGCCCGCCTGGCCGCTGCAGGGGTATTCCCAGTCAATATCAATGCCGTCCAGCCCATACCGCTGGACCGCTTCCAGGCAGGACCGGGCAAAGGCCTCCCGGCCCTGTGCGGTCATGGCCATGGCTGAAAAGCCCCCCGCCCCCCAGCCGCCTACCGAGAGAACAATTCGAATCTCCGGCTTCCAGGCCCGAAAGGTCTCAATCAGAGAGAGGTTGGTCAGCTGGCTCATGTCCAGCAGGCCGTCCTTCACCAGCCCAAAGGCCAGGTTGATGTGGGTCAGACATTGCAGGTCCTCTTTGGTGAACAGGGGAAGCCCCTCGTTCATGGCATAAGCCAGCGCGTATTTTTTCATTTATATCCATCCCTTCTGTTTTGTCGGACCGGCAGGGCACACTCCCCGCCTCCAAAAAGTATAGCAAAGAATGAAAAAAGGTTCAAGCAAAGAAAGCGCTGCCTGGGCAGAACCAAAAGTGAGCTTCTCCAATCCCGCTTCAGCTGTTCCCAGTACACCCCGAGCCCCTTCCTCCCGACATCCCTTCCCAAAGCAGCGGGACACCGGGGGCTCCCCCCTGTGTCCCGCTTTTGACATTGGTTCACGGGCAGCAAGACACGGAAAGCCTGGCATCCCGCCCTGTTGACCCTGCATCGCCGTAGGCCCCCTACACCCCCGCCGCTTCCGACAGCAGCCCTGGCCAGGGAGCCCTCCTTTTCTTTATAAAATATATTATATGGTCAGCACACCGTGCTCGTCTCTCTGCACCAGATAGAGCTGTTCTTCCATCCCTGTCCAGGCATTGATATAGCTCAGCACCTCTGTCCCGTCCGACGCGGTACAGTGCAGCTCCCAGCACAGCACCTCGTCCAGCCCCGGGGTGGGAATCACCGCCAGCCTGGCCCCGTCCGCCTGCAGGGCAGGGCTGAGGGCCTTCCGGGCCTCCTCCTCTGTCACCGCAGGGGGAGAAATCCGCCGGTCCTGGTGGTTCATAAGAAAGCCGGTGCAGTCCAGCTCCACAGCGCCGCCCTGGCCCAGCTCAACCACTACCTTCACCAGGTCCGGGTAGCACAGGGCGGTTTCCTCCCCCACCGAGACGCTGGTGTGAAAGTTGATGGCGCACAGCCCATCGCTGAGAATATAATAGCTCTCCGTCATAGGCGGCAGGTCCAGCCGGGCCAGATACGCCTTTGCCGCCTCCAACGCCTGGGCATACCCCATGCGGGGGCTGTCCACGGTGGCAGACCGGCGGTAGTAGGCAGGCTCGCCCCCCACCTTTGTGATATTCACCATAGACCCGTCCCAGGTAAAGGACCACACCCCCAGCTGTCCCCCGCCCTCTCCGGCAAAGGCAAGCTCCTCCTGGGGGCAGTCGAGAAATCGGGCGGCAAGAGCCGCAGCCTCCTCCTGGGTAACAGGCTCCCGGTTTTGCAGGCTGGCAGGCTCCCGGCGGGAAATATGGTCAGAGAAGGGCCCGTCGTAGAGAAGGGTGGGGAAAGAGGCGAACTCCTCCGCCACCTGGTCCAGGTCGTCGTCCAGCAGGGCCAGCTCCTCCACCTCCCCCACATTGTTCAGCAGACTGACCGTGTTTACCACCCCGGCCTGCTCCGCTGTCAGCCGGGCCTGCAGCTGGGTAAGGGCCCCGGTCAGCTTGCCCGCATACTCCCGCAAAGCGGCCAGCCCCTGCAGGTCGGCCTTTTCCAGGGTCCCGCCAGAGAGGGTCTTGCGGCTGAGCGCCAGGGCATAGTCCCCCACCTGAGAGAGAAACCGGCTCACCCGCTCGCTGCGCTCCTGGGTAAAGGGGAGGGAGGCCATGGCCGCCTTGGCCCCGCCGCTCTGCTCCAGCAGCTGGGCGGTCACCGCGCTCTGCATGGGGGCAGTGCCGGCAAACATGGCCTTGTGCAGCGTCGACTGCATCCCCGAGACATAATCCGTCAGGTCTCCCAAAGCCCGGCGGTAGACATATTCCAGGCGGGTCTCCGCGTTCTGGCGGCTGAGAGAGGCGTCCAGCCAGAAACCGGCGGTCAGGGTCAGCGCGGCCAGAGAGAAGGCCCAAAGGCGAATTTTCGTTGTTTTCTTCATGGGTCGACACATCCTGTCTCTTCGATGATTTTGTGGAATATTGTGGCGCGCAAAGTCTCAAACATGCGCAGAGAGAGAATTTTTTTTGACGGGCGGGGCTGGTTATGGTATACTATAAGGATGAAGCTTGGCGGCGGTGGGGCGCGCGCCCAGGAGAGGAGACGCTTATGGGAACAGGAATCTTGTTGTGCGGCCTGAACGGCGCCGGAAAAAGCACCCTGGGCAAGGCCCTGGCTGAAAAGCTGAGCTTTCACTATATCGACAACGAAGAGCTGTACTTCCCTAAAAACGACCCCGCATATCTCTACGCGGTCCAGCGGGACCGGGAGGAGGTAGAACGCCTCCTTTTGGAGGAAACCGCAGATCACCCGGACTTCGTGTTCACGTCCGTGAAAGGGGACTACAGCGAGGCTGTGCGCGCCCGGTTCCAGTACGCGGTATGGGTCGATGCGCCCCGGGAGCTGCGGCTCCGGCGGGTCAGAGAGCGGTCCTATCAGAAATTTGGGGACAGAATGCTGCCCGGCGGCGAACTGTATGAGCAGGAGGAGGGCTTCTTCCGGTTCGTCAGCAGCAGGGCGGAGGATACCGTGGAAAAATGGCTGCGGCTCTTCCCAGGACCTGTCCTGCGGGTAGACGGCCGGGAGCCTGTGGAGAAAAGCGTGGAGCGGATTCAGGCCTGGATATGGCCCGAATCTACGGCTCCGGCGAGGTGAGGGTATGCGCATTTTAGGGATTGACCCCGGCTACGCCATTGTGGGCTATGGGGTAGTTGAAGCGTATAATGCCAGCTACCGGCCCTTGGAGTACGGCGCGGTGACCACCCAGGCGGGGGTGGACTTCGGCCTGCGGCTCAAGGAAATCTATGAGGGCATGACCGAGCTTTTGGGGACGTTCCGGCCCCAGGCCGCAGCGGTGGAAAAGCTGTTCTTCATCAACAACAAAACCACAGGCATCGGGGTGGCAGAGGCCCGGGGGGTCATTCTTCTGGCCCTGGCCCAGGCAGGGGTGCCCCTGTTCGAGTATACCCCCATGCAGGTAAAGCAGGCTGTCACCGGCTATGGCAAGGCCCAAAAGCACCAGGTACAGGAGATGACCCGGCGGCTGCTGGGCCTGCCGGAAATCCCCAGGCCCGACGACGCGGCAGACGCGCTGGCCATGGCCATCTGCCACGGGCAGGCGGCGGGGTCTCCCTTGCGCCGGGGACTGCTGGACAGAATATGACCTGAAAGGGTCGGCAAAAACGGAGGAATTTCGGTGTTTTACAGTCTGACTGGAAAGCTGGCTCACACAGAGCCCGGCATGGCGGTAATCGATGTGGGGGGCGTGGCCTTTCGCTGCGCGGTCTCCATGGGCACCCTGCGGGCCCTGCCCCGCACCGGAGAGGAGGCCACGCTGTATACCTATCTTAATGTGCGCGAGGACGCGCTGGACCTGTACGGCTTCTGCACCCAGCTGGAGCTGAACTGCTACAAGCTGCTCACCGCCATCAGCGGGGTAGGGCCCAAGGCGGCGTTGTCCATCCTCTCCGAGCTGAGCCCCGAGGACGTGGCCCTGTCGGCAGCGGCAGGGGATGCGAAGCGGTTCACCCGGGCCAATGGGGTGGGGGTCAAGCTGGCCCAGCGCATTGTGCTGGAGCTGAAGGACAAGGTGAAGGGCCTGAGCTTTGACAGCAGCGGCTGGGAGGGCGTAGAGCCCGGAGGGCCCTCTGCTGCCGGAAACGCGGCCCAGGCCGCAGAGGCGCTGGTGACGCTGGGCTATACGCCCTCCGAGGCTGCTGCGGCGGTAGGCAGGCTGGACAGCCAGCTGCCCGCCGAGGAGCTGATCCGGCTGGCGTTGAAATCATTTGGAAGCAAATAAGGAGGTGTCCCTGTGAAGGAGAAGGTCCAAAAGGCAGTCAAGGCGGTGCTGGGCCTGGCCCTGGGCGTGTTTGTGGGGCGTTCCCTGTGGCTGCGGCAGGATGCGATATCCCACCCGGAGCTGTACGCGGCCAACTCAACGCCCTGGTACACGCCGCTGCTGTTAGAGGGGGGCATTCTCCTGGGGCTGTTCCTGACCGGCGGCCTGATATGGTGGCTGACAGGCCGGAAGAAGTAGAAAAATCAATTATTCTTGACGATTCCGGCTTCATCAAAGAGGAAGCCAGCCGCTAGAGGCTAGCTTGCCCTCCCCCCACTGCCCCATACAATACACAAATCCACTCCCCCTCGCTGTCTCAAGCTCCAAATCCATCCAAGTCCACAAAAGCCATAAAAAAATTCATCATCAACCGGCGGAGAATCCCCCGCCCAGGAGGTTTTGCGATATGCCCAGTAATGACAACGCCCACGCCATCCGGCTGTATAACGCGCTGCTGGCTCTGGGGGGCGGCGGCGCGGCAGAGGAGCTGGCCCAGCAGCATCCCCTGTCCAAGTCGGCGGATGACCTAAAAAAATACCATTGGGCCCTGGCCGTGTGCCGTTATCTGGAAGATCACTACAGCGAAAAAACCATTGCGGCCATTCGCGCCCGGTGCTACTGCGAGGACAGCGCCGCCCTGGCCAACCGGATGCGCAGCTATCTGAACCAGGTGGGGGGCGACCTGAATGAGTTCGCCCGGCTGCACAACTGGAAGGAGAAGAACGCAAAAATCGAGGTAATCAAGGGCGGTCTGCTCTACTGTTACCCCGAGTGCTACTGCTCCTGCCTCAAGGGGGCAGAGGGCCCTGCCCCCAAAGCCTGGTGCTACTGCACCCTGGGGCACGCCCGCAAGCTGTTCAGCCAGGTGTTCGGCCCCCACATTGAGGCCGAGCTGTGGGAGACCATAAAAAGCGGAGGCAAACGGTGCGTGGTCTTTGTGGAGCTGAAGCCCAGCCCCAAGCCCCCGGCAAAGAAATGGTTCGGCCGCAAAAAGCCGGAGAAGAAGCAGGAGGCCCTGTGAGAATCGCGGTGATGCAGGCCTCGTCCCAGAAGGAGAAAAATCCGCTGCTGTACCAGTGCACCCTTCGGGCCGTGGAAAACCAGGGCCACGAGGTGGCGAACCTCGGAGTCTTCCCCCAGGAGGAGGAGACGTATTCTTATATTGAGACCGCGCTGCTGGCAAGCCTGCTGCTCTCTTGCAAGGCGGCAGACTTTGTGGTCACAGGCTGCTCCTCAGGCCAGGGGATGATGCTGGCCTGTAACAGCCTGCCAGGGGTGCTGTGCGGCTATGTGCCCACCCCTCAGGACGCTTTCCTGTTCGGCCGGATCAACGGGGGCAACGCCGCCTCCCTGCCCTTGGGGCTGGGCTTTGGCTGGTGCGGAGAGCTGAATTTGCAGCTGACTCTGAACCAACTGTTTGCCGGAGACTTTGGCACAGGCTACCCGCCAGAGGACGCGGCGCGCAAGCAACAGGATGCCATGTTACTGAAGAAGCTGAACACAGTCACCAAAAGAAGCATGGAGCAGTGCCTTGCCCAATATCCCCAGGACCTGGTGGCGCGGGCTCTGAGCAGACAGAATGTGACCCCGTACCTGTTGAAATATGGGAACGCCTGGATAAAAGAGCAAATCCGCCCGCAGGGGCCGGGAAAGGGGCTGGAAGGATGAAAGCAGCGGGCTTGTTTGTCACACTGGCCTTGTGCGGACTGGGCTGCGCTCTTCTGGCCGCAGCCGTCATCATTGCCGCGGCCTCCGCCCGCAAAAGGCGGTGCTGCACGGCCAACGCTATAGCCCTTGTGACCGGGCTTCAGGCAAAGCGGTATGAAGGGGACGAGGGCAGGGTCTACTATCATCCGGTGTATGAGTACCAGGTGAACGGCGTCCGGTACAAGGGGACAGGGGCCTCCCTTGCCGGCAGAATCCCCCAGGTCCATAGCCAGATTCATATTCTGTATGACCCTGCCCACCCGGAGCGGTCCTGCATCCCAGAGTACGACGCCAGGGCCTCCCGCATCGCCAGCGGTGTGCTGGGGGCTGTGGGAGCGGCTGCGCTTCTGGCGGGAATCGTTATCGGGCTGTTCTGGTGAGAAGGCCCCAGGAGAACAGCATAAAAAAGGAGGCGGTCTGGATGATCCGGCTGGCAGAGCCCCGGGACGCGGCTGCACTGTGTGCGCTTAACGACCATTTCAACGGTCCCGGCAGTGGTTGGGGGGCTGCGGACATGGAGAAGGTTCTGGCCCGCAACCCCCAGGAGGTGGTCGTGGTGGCCCAGGTGGACGGCGAACTGGCAGGCTTTGTGTGTATACAGCTCAAACGCTCCTTCTGCTACCGGGAGACCGGGGCCGAGGTCACCGAGGTCTTTGTGGAAAAGGCTTACCGGCGCAGGGGCCTGGCCCGGGCCATGCTGGCCTTTGCCGAGGCCCACTGCAAAAGGAACCATGGGGTCCGCAGCCTTGCGCTGCTGACAGGCAGGGACAACGCCCCCGCCCGGTCTCTGTACCAGGGACTGGGCTATCAAGAGGATGGGGAGGTCCATCTGGTAAAGGAGCAGGAGGACGCAGAATGAGCGTACAGATACAGAGCAATGTGCTGAAGCATCTGTTTCAGCAGGTCTATTTCATCAACGGAACCGCTTACGCAGGCAAGTCCACCATGGTAAAAATGCTGGCGGAGAAGCATGGGGGAATCTGCTGCGGCGAAAACTATCACGACTGCCTGATGGACGCCGTGGACACGGCCCACCAGCCCAATCTCTGCTATTTTCAGACCATGAAAGACTGGCAGGAGTTTGTGAACCGTACACCCCAGGCCTACAGCAGCTGGGTGGCGGGCTGCTCCCGCGAGGCCGAGGACCTGGAGCTGGTCCGGCTCATTCAGCTGGCAGAGGCGGGCAGAAAAATCTTTGTAGACACTAACCTCTCCGCGGAGACCCTGCGGGAGGTGTCAGACTACCAACGAGTAGCCATTCTGCTTGCGCCCCCAAGCCTTTCGGTCGAGCGCTTTTTTCAGCGGGAGGACCCGGAGAAGCAGTTCATTCTGAAGCAGATTCAGCAGGCGGCAGACCCGGAGAAGACCATGGAGAACTACCGGGCCTGCCTGGCCGCCATCAACAGCTCCGAGGCCTATCGGTCCTGGGAGGAGGCGGGCTTCTTCACCCTGGTGCGCAGCGAGGCCCGCACGCCCCAGCAGACCCTGGCAGCTTTGGAGGAGCATTTCGGCCTGTAACGCGCCCCATCTGCAAACAACAAAGCCCCTGACAAAAAACAGCCAGGGGCCGCGCAAAATACAATCGGGCCAGGAGGTTTTGCAATGAATGAGCTGGCACTGCAAGCAATGGCAGAGGTCCGCGCCCTGGGGGAGCAGGCTCCGCCGGGAAAGCATATTGCCACAGGGGACATCCGCCGGCTTTCCGCCCGGCTTTACCGGAGCATAGAGGAGAAAACGCCGGCCCGGCTGCTGCCCCTCTGTGAAGAGCTGTTAGAGCAAAGGGACTGGGCTCTGGGGGTTATGGCCTTTGACTGGGCCTACCGCATCCGCGCCCAATACGACGGAGAGACCTACCCGGTGTTTTTCGGCTGGCTGAAAAAATATGTGCGGGGCTGGGGCGACTGCGACGATTTCTGTACCCATGCCTTCGGCGAGCTTCTGCGCAGGCAAAAGCATCTGTTCCCCCAAGTCTGCCAGTGGACCGGGGACGGAGATTTCTGGGTGCGCAGGGCCTCGGCCGTTGTCCTCATCCCCTCCATCCTGCGGGAGGATTACCAGGGCATAGACCCCTTCCGCATCTCCAACGCCCTGCTGGCAGATTCCCACCAGCTGGTCCAAAAGGGCTATGGCTGGATGCTGAAATGCCTGTCCGATAAGGAGCCGGAGAAGGTAAAGGCCTACCTGAAAGAACGCCATGAGCTTATGCCCAGAACCGCGTTCCGGTACGCCCTGGAAAAGTTCGACAAAGAGACCCGCCGCGAGCTGATGGCCTTGTAGGCCCCGGCATACGGCGTCACAACAGCGAGGTGAAAGCCCATGATAGAAAAAAGCGGCGGTAAGGGCCCCGGCCCTGAGGCATACGGCATTGACTGGGACGCCCGGGACGGCGAGCTGAATTTGGAGGACCGGCTCACCGACACCGGCTATATCCCCGGAGACCAGGAGACCGAGAACCCCCTTCGCCCTCGAAGCTTTGCCGAGTACATTGGCCAGGACAAGGTGAAGGAGAACCTGAAAATCTACATCGAGGCGGCAAAAAGCCGCAAGGAGACCCTGGACCATGTGCTGCTCTACGGCCCCCCCGGCCTGGGCAAAACCACCCTGGCGGGCATTGTGGCCAACGAGCTGGGGGTCAACCTGCGCATCACCAGCGGCCCGGCCATTGAAAAGCCCGGAGACCTGGCCGCGCTGCTGACCAATCTCTCCCCCGGCGACGTGCTGTTCATCGACGAGGTCCACCGCCTGCCCCGCACCGTGGAGGAGATTCTCTACCCGGCTATGGAGGACTTTGCCCTGGACATCATCACCGGCAAGGGCCAGATGGCCGCCTCCTACCACCTGCCCTTGCCCAAGTTTACCTTGGTGGGTGCCACCACCAGGGCGGGGCAGCTGTCCGCCCCCTTGCGGGACCGGTTCGGGGTGGTGCTCCGTCTGGAGCTGTACAACCCCCGGGAGCTGGCCCTGATTGTCCAGCGCAGCGCAAAAATACTCAACGCAGACATTGATGCCGACGCTGCCATTGAGCTGGCCTCCCGGTCCAGGGGCACCCCCCGCATTGCCAACCGGTTTCTCAAGCGGGTCCGGGACTTTGCCGAGGTGATGAGCGGCGGGGTCATCACCCTCAACACCGCTCAAATCGCCTTAGAGCGCATGGAGATCGACGAGCTGGGCCTGGACCAGAGCGACCGGAATATGCTGAGGGCCATCATCCAAAACTATGGAGGCGGCCCTGTAGGCCTGGAAACTCTGGCGGCGGCCATTGGCGAGGAGGCCATCACCATCGAGGACGTGAACGAGCCCTATCTGATGCAGGTGGGCTTTTTGACCCGAACCCCCCGGGGCCGCTGCGTCACCCCTGCGGCCTGCGCCCATCTGGGCCTGCCTCTGCCCTCCCGGCTGCGGGCGGAGGAGGAGCTTCAGCTGAGAATGGAGTGAGAGCCATGACAGATATTGTAGAGAAAAACCGGCAGGACTGGGAGAAATATTCTGAGAAGTATATGGCCTTCCATCTGTCAGACCCTATGCTGGAACGGCTGAAGGCCCGGCCCGAGCGCGCCTTTGACCCGGCGGTGTGGGCCATGCTGAAAAAATATCTGCCGGAGCTGAAAAACCAGCTGGTCTGCGTGCCGTCCAGCGGCGACAACCACGCGGCCCTGGCCTTTGCCCTTATGGGGGCCCGGGTAACCTCCTGCGACATTGCGAAAAACCAGCTGCTGGCCGCAGAAAGGGCCTCAAATAAGCTGGGGCTGCAGGACCGCCTTGTCTTTCAGCAGGAGGACACCATGCGGCTGGCCGGTGTGCCGGGGGAGGCATTCGACCTGGTATACACCTCCAACGGGGTGCATGTGTGGCTCAACGACCTGCCGGCCATGTATCGGAATATCCACCGCATCCTGAAGCCCGGCGGCCTGTATGTGATGTATGAGCTCCACCCCTTCCAGCGCCCCTTTGGGGAGGGCCTGAGGGCAGTAAAGCCCTACGACAGCACCGGCCCCTTTGAGGACGAGACCACCGTCAACTTTGCCTGGCGCATACAGGATATCGTGAACGCCATGCTGGACGCAGGCGTCCGGCTCCTGCACATGGAGGAAATCATGCCAAAGCCAGATTATGAGCGCCCCTTCTTTGTGAAGAATGAGGAGCTCATAAACGGCCGCAGGCCAAGCCGGGAGGAAGTGGACGAAATGTACAACTGGCGCAAAAACCCGGCGGCAGTCCTGCCGGAGATGATTGCCCTTGCCGGACGCAGGGCAGAACAGGAGTGAGAAGGCATGGTCGGCATCTGCCCCCAATGCGGCAATTATGACTGGGATAAAACCGTAGACGGGAACAAAATCACCTGCCCCAAATGCGGCCACAGCTGGCAGTTTTTGAAGCTGCCCCTGTTTGTGGTCACCGGGGCCAGCGGAGTGGGCAAAACCACCACCCTACAGGCCCTGCAGGGCCTCACCCAGGACTTTGTGTGCCTGGATGCGGATTTCTTTTATAACCTGATGCCCCACGAGACCGAGGAGGACTACCTGGCCCAGACCGAGCAGACCCAGGCCCTCTCCCGGGATATTATGCAGTGCGGCAGGCCGGTGGTGTGGTCCAGAGCCGGGAACATCCACATGCTGAACAAGACCTATGGCCTCCGGTTCTTCACCGGTGTTTTTGTGCTGGCCCTGGTGTGCCCGGAGGAGAAGCTCCGGCAGAGAATGACAGCGGGCCGGGGCATTGAAGACGCCGGCTGGATACAGAGCTCAGTAGACTATAACCGGTACTTTATGGAGCACAACCAGATTGACAGCGTCAGCTATGACCGGCTGGACACAGGTCCCCTGACCACGGCGGAGGCCGCCCGGGCGGCCCATGCCTGGCTGCGGGGCAAAATGGAATCTTGCCCCGGACAGGGCGATATACTATAACAAGAAAATAAACTTTGCGAGGTGTTTTAACATGGGCAGACTTTTTGGTACAGACGGAATCAGAGGCATTGCGAATAAGGACCTGACCTGCGAGCTGGCTACTCAACTGGGCCGGGCAGCGGCGCAGGTGCTCACCAATAAATCCAACCGGCACCCTCGGGTGCTCATCGGCAAGGACACCCGGCTCTCCTCCGACATGCTGGAGAACGCCATGGCCGCAGGGCTTTGCAGCATCGGCGCCAGCGTGGTGACACTGGGCGTGGTGCCCACCCCGGCGGTGGCCTATCTGGTGGAGAAGTACAAGGCGGACGCAGGCATCATGATCTCCGCCTCCCACAACTCCTTTGAGTACAACGGCATTAAAATCTTCTCCGGCGACGGCTTCAAGCTGCCCGATGACCTGGAGGAGCGCATTGAGGATATTATTCTGGGCAAAACAGACATCTCCAGCCAGCTGCCCCAGGATGAGGGGCTGGGCACGGTCTCCCGGGCAGAGGACGCGGTGCGGGACTATATCGAGCATGTGAAAAGCACCGTGCACTTTGCCCTGGACGGCATGAGGCTGGCCATCGACTGCGCCAACGGCTCGGCCAGCGCCACGGCGGAGACCCTGTTCACCGAGCTGGGCGCACAGGTCACCATGCTCAACCAGAGCCCCGACGGCGTGAATGTCAACGACAACTGCGGCTCCACCCACATGGAGGGGCTTATTGAGTATGTCAAAACCCATGAACTGGATGCGGGCGTGGCCTTTGACGGAGACGCGGACCGCTGCCTGATGGTGGACGAGGCCGGCAATTTTGTAGACGGCGACTTCATTATGGCCATCTGCGCCCTGGACATGAAAAGCCGGGGCAAGCTGAACCGGAACACCGTAGTGGGCACCATTATGACCAACCTGGGCTTCCAGAAGTTCTGCGAGGAGAACGGCATGCGCTTTGAGGCCACCAAGGTGGGCGACCGCTATGTGCTGGAACAGATGCGCCTGGAAAACTATAGCTTTGGCGGTGAGCAGAGCGGCCATGTGATCTTCCGGGACTTTGCCACCACCGGCGACGGCCAGCTCACCGCCTGCCAGCTGCTGAGCCTGATGCACCGGCGGCAGGGCAAGCTCTCCTCCCTGGCCACAGCCATGCAGAGATATCCCCAGACCATGATCAATATCACCGTGACCCCAGAGGGCAAGCTGGCCTTCTACACCGACCAGCGGGTGCGGGGGGCCATTGAAAGGGTCAGCGAGACCCTGGGCGGCGAGGGCCGCATTATCGTGCGCCCCAGCGGCACCGAACCCCTGCTGCGGGTCATGGTAGAGGGCCGGGACCAGGACCAGATTCAGGCCCTGGCAGAGGAGGTGGCCCAGGTCATCCGGGAGGAGCTCTGCTGATCATCAGAGAGGACTGTAAAATATGCGCGAAAGCTACAGCCAGAAAATTTCAGCCCGCCAGTGGAACCAGCCCGACAAGGGAGAGCGGGAAAGCCAGCGGGAAGCCACCTTTATGGACGACATTGTCCAGAAGGACCACCTGGAACGCCAGGTGCTGGCCGCTCTGGACGGGGTAGAGACTGTGTTCGACGGCGGGGCCGGGTGCGGGCGGTTCTCCATTCTGCTGGCAAAGCGGGGGTGTAAGGTCACCCATTTCGACATCTCCCAGCCCATGCTTGACAAGGCCAGAGAGCTGGCCGCAGAGGCCGGGGTGCTGAACAATATGGAGTTCGTCCAGGGGGCTTTAGAGGACTTATCCGCCTACAGAGACGAACAGTTTGACATGGTAATTTCTTTTGACGCGCCTGTGTCCTACACCTGGCCCAACCAGGAAAAGGTCATTGGAGAGCTGAGCCGCATCTGCAAAAAGAAGCTGCTGCTCAGCGTCAGCTCCCGGCTGGGCTCTCTGCCCTATCTGGCGGACCCCATCCAAAAAAGCCGCTTTATTCTGGACGAAAGCTGCCCCGACCCCTTTGTCCAGTGGTGCCTGAGCCACCGGGAGGAGATGGCGGAGAGCTTCCGCTTTGACCTGGCAGGGGCGAAAAGGCTGCTGGCAGAGGGCGTCTTGGGCGGAGAAGCCGAGATCGCGGAGTATGAGCGGGGCGGCGCGCCCTGGTGCATCACCTATGGCTTTCTGCCCGGCGAGCTGCAAGACATTTTAGAGCGGCTGGGCTGGAAGGACATCCGCATGGCGGGGCCCGGGGCCTATGCCCGCAGCATATCCCGGGAGATACTGCGGAAGATCATGGAAGATCCGGCCCAGAGGCGGGACTTCCTGGACTTCTGCTTTGTGTACGACCAAAACCCCTATGTGCTGGGCATGGGCAAGGACAATCTGTTCGCCATAGGGACCAAGTGAGGAGGGGCCGGCATGGACAAATTTCTCTGCGTATTGGGCATTTTTGACGAGCAGACCCAGCGGGTGCTGGGGGAGTACCAGCAGGCCATCCTGTCCCAGGGCTTCACTGGGCGGCAGACCATGGGCATCCCCTTTCACGTCACCCTGGGGACCTTTGGACTGGACCGCAGGGAGGTGCTGCTGAAAGAGCTGGACCAGCTGAGCATGGAGCCCATAGAGGTGTTTTTCAACCATATAGGGCTGTTTCAGGGACAGGAGGTGCTCTTTCTGGCCCAGGACGTGAACCGGGAGCTGCTGGCTTTAAAGGAGGCCTTCAGCGACGAACAGGGCTGGACCGCCCACACCACCATGCTGATCGACAGCCGGGAGAACACCCGCAGGGGTCTGGATATTTTAGGAGAACGCTTCCGCCGGTTCTCCGGAAGAATCCAGCGGGCGGCGTTGTATGAGTTCTTCCCCTCAAAAAAGCTGGGGGAGAGGATTTTAAACATAGAGAGGAAAAGCACATGAAAATAGAGACGATCACAGAGAACGGCGTTCTTATTGCCCTGGCCGAGGGCCCGGAGAAGCTCATCACCGGCCCCCAGGAGGCCCTGGACCTGGCCATGACCGTAAAATACGAGACAGGGTCCCAGCGAATTGTCCTGCCCAAAAAGCTGGTGGCCGAGGAGTTCTTCATCCTCAGCAGCGGCATGGCCGGGGAAATTCTGCAAAAATATATCAATTATCAGTTCAAGCTGGCCATTTGGGGCGACTTCTCCCGGTACACCAGCAAGCCCCTCCACGACTTTATCTACGAGTCCAACCAGGGAAAGGACTTCTTTTTTGTAGCCACCCAGGAAGAGGCTGTGAGCAGGCTGGCGCAGGCAGGCCAGCCTGCCCCGTAAAGGAAAGGGAAGGCTATGAGAGCAGCGCAGTGGCAGGACTATGAACTGATCGACGCCTCCGCCGGAGAGCGGCTGGAACGTTGGGGGGACATTCTCCTCATCCGCCCGGACCCCCAGATCATCTGGGACACAGAGCGGCAGGACCCCCGCTGGCGGTCGGCCCATGCCCGGTACCACCGTTCCAGCAAGGGAGGCGGGCACTGGGAGGCTTACAAAAAAATGCCCGAGGTATGGGCCATTGGCTGGCAGGGCCTTACCTTCCGGCTCAAGCCCATGGGCTTCAAGCACACAGGGCTGTTCCCCGAGCAGGCGGTGAACTGGGCCTTTGCCATGGAGAAAATCCAAGAGACCCAACGCCCGGTAAAGGTGCTGAACCTGTTCGGCTACACCGGGGCGGCCACCCTGGCCTGCCTCAAGGCCGGGGCCTCTGTCACCCATGTGGACGCTGCCAAGGGCATGGTCCAGTGGGCCAAGGAGAACGCCGCCGCCTCGGGGCTGAGCGACAGGCCGGTGCGCTGGCTGGTGGACGACTGCGTGAAATTTGTCCAGCGGGAGCAGCGCCGGGGCAACACCTACGACGCCATTATCATGGACCCGCCCTCCTACGGCCGGGGGCCGGGGGGCGAGGTGTGGCGGCTTGAGGAGCAGCTCAGCGGCCTTTTACGGCTGTGCCTGTCCCTTTTGTCCCCAAAGCCCCTGTTTTTCATTCTCAACTCTTACACAACAGGCCTCTCCCCCGCAGTGATGGAGTATCTGCTCACCGTACTGGTCAAGCCCCGGCTGGGGGGCCGGGTGTCGGCGGACGAAATCGGCCTGCCGGCAACAGCCTCCGGCATGGTACTTCCCTGCGGCAACACCGCCATCTGGGAGGGAACCGCCTAATGGAGTACCGGGAAATCCAAATAAATGCCTGGAACCGGCGGGAGTATTTTGAGCACTACACCGCCGCAGTGCCCTGTACCTACAGTATGACAGTGAAGCTGGACGTCACCCGCCTGCGGCAAACCCAGGACAAGCTCTACCCGGCTATGCTGTACCTGTTGACAAAGACAGTCAACCGGTTCGAGCCCTTCCGCACAGCCTACCGCCCGGACGGGACGCTGGTGGTGTATCAGGAGATGCACCCCAGCTATACCATTTTTCACAGGGAAACCGAGAGCTTTTCCAGTATCTGGACAGAGTTTTCAGCAGACTACCCGGAGTTCCTCCGCCGCTATCAGACGGATGTCCAGCTATACGAGCAGGCGTCGGGCTTCAGCCCCAAGCCCGATGTGCCAGAGAACAGCTTTAACGTCTCCATGATTCCCTGGACGGCCTTTGAGGGCTTTCAGCTCAACCTGCCGGACTTTCGGTATCTGCTGCCAATTTTTACCATGGGGAAGTATACCCTGCTGCCCGAGGGCCGCTGCCTTTTGCCGCTGGCAGTGCAGGCGCACCATGCCGTGTGCGACGGATACCATCTCGGCTGGTTTTTAGACTGCCTGCAAAAGCAGCTGAACGCCTGGCCGGGCGAAGCACAGGAGGAGCCAGCATGCTGAAATGGAGCCTTTTGGGCATAGGCGGGGCCTGGGCCTCGGCCATGCTCTACGAGTGGCTGTGGTCGGGCAGGCAGTCCATGGGGCTGCTGCTTTTGCTGGCGGCAGGCGTTTTTTTAAGCGTCCTGCTGTTTGCATCGCTACAGCGCAGGCAGCCGCCCCAGGTGGAGCCCATGGTCTGGTTTATTCTGGCGGCAGTGGCCGTGGCCCTGGGCTATTCCGCCCTGGAGCGCACTGTGGAGAACAGCCTGACCCATGTCCCCCTGCTGCCCATGTATCCCATTTTGTTTCTGGACTTTTTTGCCTCGGGCTGTTATACTTGGTGGAAGAAGCGGAAGAGGCGGGGAGGAAGATAAGCAGATGAAGGACAAAGTGGTGGAATGGGCCGAGGAACTGCAGAGCTTGGCCCAGGCCGGCCTGTTCTATGGAAAGGACGAGTTTGACCGGGAGCGCTACCAGCGGATTCGGGAAATCGCCGCGGAAATGATGGCGCATCGGACCGGTATGCCGCTTGAGCTTGTGAAGGGTCTGTTCTGCAATGAAACGGGGTACCAAACGCCTAAGGTAGACACCCGGGCCGCTGTGTTTCAAGATGGAAAGCTGCTGCTGGTTCAGGAGAGAGGGGGGCTCTGGTCCTTACCCGGTGGCTGGTGCGAGTTCAACCTGTCCCCAGCGGAGAACACGGTGAAAGAAGCAAAAGAAGAGGCCGGGGCAGACATAGCGGTCAAACGGCTGATCGCCGTACAGGACCGGAACAAGCATAATCAACCGCCGTATGCTTATGGGGTGGTTAAAATCTTCTACCTGTGCGAGCTCCTCGGCGGCAGCTTCACGCCGAACCTTGAGACCGAACAAATTGGGTATTTTTCTTTGAAAGATCTGCCGCCTCTGGCTGAGGCCAAATGCAGCAGAGAGCAGGTTCAGATGTGTTTTCAAGCGTATCAGGCAGAGAACTGGCCCGTTCTGTTTGACTGACGCGTTTATGGGATAGAGAAATCCAGATGAGAGGAGAAAGGCTGTGGCATTTATCCAGGTAAAAGACCTTCGCTTCGGCTATGAGACCGAGGATGGCGAAAGCCGGGAGGTACTCCACGGGGTCAGCATGACAATCGAGTCGGGGGAATTTGTGGCGCTGTTAGGCCACAACGGCTGCGGCAAGTCCACCATGGCAAAGCTCTTCAACGGCATGCTCATGCCCGGCAAGGGCTCCATTCTGGTAGACGGCATTGACACCCGGGAGGAGGACCGCCAGCTGGACGTGCGCCGCCGGGTGGGCCTGGTGCTGCAAAACCCGGACAACCAGCTGGTGGCAGGCATTGTGGAGGAGGACGTGGCCTTTGGCCCCGAAAACCTGGGGGTCCCCCCCGAAGAAATCCGCCGCCGGGTAGACGACGCCCTGAAGGCGGTGGACATGTACCACTACCGGACCCATGCCCCCCACAAGCTCTCTGGCGGGCAAAAGCAGCGGGTGGCTATTGCCGGGGTCATTGCCATGGAGACCCAGTGCATTGTGCTGGATGAGCCCACCGCCATGCTGGACCCCCGGGGCCGGGCCGAGGTAATGGCAACCATCAAAAGGCTGAACCGGGAGAAGGGCATCACCATCATCCTCATCACCCACTACATGGACGAGGCGGTCCAGGCCGGGCGGGTGATTGTCATGGATGAGGGAAATATTCTTATGGACGGCAGTCCCCGGCAGGTGTTTGCCGATGTAGAACGCCTGAAGCGTCACGGCCTAGACGTGCCCCAGGCCACAGAGCTCTGCTACCGGCTGAAAGCGGCGGGGGTAGAGCTCTCCGGCTCGCCCCTGTCTGTGGAGGAGTGCGTGGAGCTGTTCCGGCATCTTGACCCAAAGAGGAGAGCGTGACCATGAGAACCCCAGAGGAAATGCTGGACTTGATTTTGCAGGTGGCCCGGGAGGACGAGAACATCCGCAGTGTGCTGATGGTGGGCTCCCGGGCCAACCCGGACTGCGCGCCGGACCCTTACCAGGACTTTGACGTCTGCTATTTTGTGCGCCGGGTCAAGCCGGATTACTGGGACAATATGGCCTGGATTGAGGAGAAGTTCGGCAGGCCTGCTCTGGTCCAGAGGCCGGAGAGCATGGAGCTCATCCCCCCGGAAAATGACGGCAGCTATATCTACCTGATGATCTTCCCGGACGGGAACCGCATCGACCTGCAGGTGACAGAGGACCCCTATGTGGACGATGGAGAGCCCGCTGTGCTGCTGCTGGACAAGGACGGGGACTTTCCGGAAATTGCGGTGAAGCCGGACTTCTGGCATGTGAAAAGGCCAGAGGAGCGGATTTTTGCGGACTGCTGCAATGAGTTCCACTGGTGCCTGAACAATGTGGCCAAGGCCATTGCCCGAGAGGAGCTCTCCCTGGGCATGGACATGCTGAACCGCCCTGTGCGGGACATGCTGATTCTGATGCTGAGCTGGTATGTGGGCGCGGCCCATGGGTTTGAGATTTCTGTGGGCAAGGGGGGCAAGTATTTTCAGCGGCTTCTGCCCAAAGAGATGTATGATAGCTTTGTAAGGACCTACCCAGACGGGGACTTTGCCCATATGTGGGAGGCTGCCTTTGAGATGCTGGATTTGTTCGGCAAAGCTGCCAGAGCCACAGCCGCGCACCTGGGCTATGCCTATGATGAGGCCGAGGAGGCAGGTATCCGGTGGTATATGGGGCGGGTGAGGAGCGGGAGGCTCGGGACCCCTCCAAAAACCATCCCCTGCCCCCATCCGGATAGGCCATGAGAACGGAGAAGACGGGCGGGTTTATCCCCCGCAGCATGGAGGAGCTGCATGAACGGCTGCGCGGTGAGCACCCACCAGGGGAGCTGTCCCTGAAGGAGGATGTCATCCTATGGCGGCTGCCCAATGGCGTCACCGTCTGGGCATGCTTTGATGCCATTGCCACTATGTGGACAGACAGCCGGGGACGGGAGCGCCAGCTGACTCACTGGCATCCTGCGGAGGAGGAGATATTCGCTGATTTGCTGGACATCTGCCGGGGCCGGACTTTCTGGGTAAGGAAGA
>NZ_JBQISV010000035.1:0-21999 GCF_056800975.1 Acutalibacter sp. | reverse complement strand
GCGCACAGCAGAGAGTTGGGCTTTGGCAGGGTGTGGAAGGCCTTTGATAGGCGGCGGGGGAGAGGTAGAGGTAGTGCCCCACATAGTTTTCGCAGATATCGGTGATGACAAAGGAGGCCTCGGCCTCGTCCTGGTTTTTCACGGTGATGGAGTCCCCTGGCTTCAGACGCTGGCGTTGGGCCAGCTTTTCGGTGACGATGACCGCGTTCTCGTTGTACTCTACCGGCTGGCTGTCCGTCCGGTGGCGGAACTGGAAGAACTCCGGCAGGCGGGAGGTATCCTGGGGCACAAAGAGGGTCACGTCGTCCTGGGGGGCGCTGCCCTGGGGGGCGGTGCGGACATTTTCCTGAAGCGCGGCCATCCAGTCCTCCACCTGGGCCGGGTCGTTCAGAGTGTCCAGCAGGTCCGGGTCTTCCAGGGCCTGGCCGCTCATCAGTCCCACAATCAGCTGGTAATGGGACAGCTCTCCATATTGGATCTCCACAATGTCAGAGACAGAGTCCCGGATGCCGAAGCCGGTCACCAGAAGGGCGGTGCACCCGGCAATGCCGATGACTGTCATGAAGAACCGCTTTTTATAGCGCATCAGGTTGCGGGCGGTGACCTTTTGGGTGAACTTCAGACGGCTCCACAGGGGGGTGACATGCTCGAGCAGAATGCGTTTGCCTGCCTTGGGGGCCTTGGGCAGCATCAGCCGGGCGGGGGACTCCCGCAGAGCGGCCCAGCAGGCGCTGAGGGTGGCCGCCAGGGTGCACAGAATCGCTGCCCCAGAGGCGGTGAGCGCCAGCGGCCAGCTGAAGGGGGTGAGGGTAATGGGCAGCAGGTACATAATGCTGTAGGCGTTGATGATTACGGTGGGGAACAGCCACATGCCCACCACCACCCCGAAGACGCAGCCCAACAGGCTGGCTGAGGCGGCGTACAGCAGGTATTTGGCGGCGATTTGGGGGGAGGAGTAGCCCAGAGCCTTCATGGCTCCCACCTGCTGGCGCTCCTCCTCCACCATGCGGGTCATGGTGGTGAGGGCCACCAGCGCGGCCACCAGAAAGAAGAACACCGGGAACACCTGGGCAATGGCGGCAATCTTGTCCGCGTTGGAGGCATAGCTGGAAAAGCCCACATTGTCCTGCCGGTCGTAAATATACCATTCGCCGGGCTCAATGGCGTCAATGTCCGCCTGGGCGTCCAGCAGCTCCTGCTCCGCGTCGGCCAGTTCCGCATCGGCCTCGGCCTTGCCCTCGTTGTACTCCTGCCAGCCGTCGGCCAGCTCTTTTTTTGCGTCGGCCAGCTTCTGCGCGCCGTCGTCGTACTCCTTCTGACCGTCGGCCAGATCCTTTTCTCCCTGGGCCAGCTGGGCCTGGGTTTCGGCCACTGTGGAGCTGAGGGCGGCCTCGGCGTTGTTCAGCTCCTGAAGCTGGGCGTTCAGAGTGTTCTGCTGGGTATTCAGCTGGCTGAGGCGGCTGTTGAGGGCGGTCTGGTTTTTTTCCAGCTCAGCCCGGGCGGACTGGGCCTTTTGAAGCCCCTGCTCATACTCGGCCAGGCCCTGCTCCCAGGCGGCCCGGGCGTTGGCGGAGTCTGTTCCCTGGGCGGCCAGGGCCTGCAGCCCGGCCTTGAGGGGGGCGAACTGGCCTGCCGCCTCAGGGGCCTGTTGTTCCAGGGCGGCGATGAGGGCCAGCGCGGCCTGGTCAGAGCCGTCGGTCTCTGGCAGGCCCATTTGGGCGGCGGCGGCAAACAGCGCGGCCTTGCCCTGGTCCAGCCTGTCCAGCTGGGCCTGGGTTTCGTCCAGCTGGGACTTGGCGGCGGCAAGCTCCTGGTCTCCGGCGTTCAGCTGGGCCCGGGCTGCGGAAAGCTGCTTTTGAGCGTCGGCAATCTGCGCCCGGCCGCTGTTCAGCTGGCTTTGATAGCTGTTGATCTGGCTGCGCCCGTCGGCAATTTTCTGGCGGGCGTTGGCGGTCTCCTGTTCCAGAGCGGCCCGGCCGTCGTCCAGCTCCTTCCGGCCCTCTTCCAGATCTTTTTTCGCGTCGGCCAGCTTTTGCTCGTTCTCGCTGATTTCCTGCTGGCCGTCCTCCAATTCCTGCCGGGCGTCGGCCAGCTCCTGCTCCGCCTCGGCTTTGGCCTCCTCATACTCCCTCCGGCCGTCGGCCAGCTCGGCGTTGGCCTCGTCCACAATTTCCTGCCAGCGGATTGCGGCCCGGTCCTCCCCAAAGGGCTCCAGCCGGGCGGAGAGCTGGTCCGCCAGGTCCTGATAGGCCTTGTAAAAGGCGTTGAGCTCCTTGCCGCCGGTAAGGGTCAGGTAGGCGGTGGTGTAGTAGTCCTGGTCAAAGGTCTCGGGCGGGGTGTAGAGCTTCAGCTCCAGACTGCCGGCGCCGGCGGTGGAGTGCTCGTTTTCCAGGGAGATATACAGGGCGCTGCGCACGGTGCCCACCACGGTGAGCTCCTTTGGCGGGTTCTCGTGGTCCTCCTCCGGGTTGGGGGCAAGGGTCTGGCCCACCCAGTCCTCTTTTTTGAAGCTGCGGGAGACAATGACCGCGCACTCCCCGGCCTTTTCGGGCATACGGCCTTCCAGCAGCACAGGCTGGTTCAGCTGGGGGGCGTTGGTCTGGGGCAGAGAGTGCAGGCGGGTGGTGTAGGCGTCTCCCTGGCTGGACAGCATGACCAGGTCCATGTCATAGGCGGGCATGACGGACTCTACCCCTTCCAGCTGGGAGAGGGCTTCTATGTCCGCGGCAGTGAGGCCCTGGGTGGACAGGGCCCGCAGGTCGAACATGTCCGTATCGTCCCAGTAGCTGTCGGCTGAGATGCGCATGTCAAGGGGAGAGGCCAGCACTCCGGCCAGAAAGCCCGAGCCCAGGGCCACAATGGCGAAAATGGCGAAAAAGCGGGACAGGCTGCCCCGCACGGTGCGGATGATGCTTTTGGCGTAGGTCTTCTTCATGGGGCTACCTCCTGACCGTTACCATTCGATCTCCTCCACGGGGATGGGGGAGGGGTTTACCTCGTTGGACACAGCTTTGCCGCTTTTGATGCGGATGACCCGGTCCGCCATAGCGGTGAGGGCCCCGTTGTGGGTGATGACCAGCACCGTGCGGCCGGTTCTCCGGCAGGTGTCCTGCAAAAGACCCAGCACCGCCTTGCCGGTGTTGTAGTCCAGGGCGCCGGTGGGCTCGTCGCACAAAAGGATTTTTGGGTTTTTGGCCAGGGCCCGGGCAATGGCCACCCGCTGCTGCTCGCCCCCGGAGAGCTGGGCGGGAAAGTTCCGCAGGCGGTCTCCCAGGCCCACCTCCCGCAGGGTCTGGGCCGCGTCCAGGGGGCGGGGGCATATCTCGCTGGCCAGCTCTACGTTTTCCAGGGCGGTGAGGTTTTGCACCAGATTGTAGAACTGGAACACAAAGCCTACCTCCAACCGCCGGTAGGCGGTGAGCTGCCGGGGGGTGTAGCTGCTGATGGCCGCCCCGTCCAGGGTGATGGCGCCCTCGTCGCAGGAGTCCATGCCCCCCAGCATGTTGAGCACAGTGGTTTTGCCCGCCCCGGAGGGGCCCACGATGACGCAGAACTCCCCCTGCTCCACATAAAAGCTGATATGGTCGGCAGCGGCAATGCGGTTTTCGCCCATGGTATAGAATTTGCAGACGTTTTCAAACTGGATAAAATGCATCTCGGTTCCTCCCGGTTTTGTGGGGTTCATGGGGATACAGTGTAGGGCTTGTTTGAAAATAGAGGAAATGACGAATTTTTACCCAGAAGGGATTCATTTCAAGGAAAAAACCGCAAGGCAATCTTCCGATTGGCGAGGATTTTTGACGCAGAAAGGGGCCCCTTCTGGGTAAAAAGACGGCGTTTCCGATTTTTCAAACAAGCCCTAAGCACCCTCATTATAGCAAATCCCCCTGTCCAATGGAAGGGGGAATTTGTAAACAAATTGTCTTTACAGGGCGAAGAAGGCCAACGGGAAAGGCCTATTCCAGCCGGACGCCCAGACTGTAGAGCAGGCTCACCGCCTCGGGCATGGCGAGGCGGGCCCCCTTCAGCTGGCAGCTGGGCACGTCGATTCGGTAGCCCTGGGCCCCCCGCAGGTCCGCGCCGGTGAGGCTGCACTGAAAGAACTCGGTGCCGGCCAGGCTGCAGCCGGAAAAACGGCTTTCGGAGAGGTTGCAGCCAGTGAACATGCACTCGGTGAGGGAGCTGCCCTCAAAGGAGAACCGGCGCAGGTCCATTTCGGTGAAGAAATTGTATTTCATCCGGCAGGCCTCCAGCTTGTCCAGGGGCTCTCCAAAGCTTCCGGCGGGCAGCAGCAGGCTCCAGTTGACGCCGGTGAGGGCGCAGTCCTGGAGAGAGAGGAATTTTACCTGGCTGGATTCGCTTTTTGGGTCGATCACCCGGCAGCGGGTGAACCGGCACTCGGTGAGGGCGCAGCGGACCAGCTGGCAGCGCTCGAACACGCAGCCGGTAAAGGAGCAGTCTACCAAAGTCAGCCCCTCAAGGCGGGCTTCGGTGAGGGTCAGGTTCTGGAAGTCCTCTCCCTCGTAGTATTTTGACGGCATAGAAAGCCCTCCTGTGTCTTTTTAGAACTTGTATCAATCGGAGTTTGCACCTGTCTTTTCGGCAAATTTTACGGTTGACTGTGTTGCAACCCCTTGCCAATCGCGAGATTGCCTGGGGGTTTGCGCCTCGGCAAAATTTGCTCGAAAATCCAGGCACAAATCCTATTGGTACAAGTTCTTATAGAAACTCTGACCCGGGGCGGCGGGCCCGGGCGGCGGCCCAGTCGAAATCACGCAGCTCGCCCCGGCACTGCAGCTGGGGGTAGTCCCACTGCCGCAGCACCTCGAAGACCCCGATGGCCGCGGCGTTTGCCAGGTTCAGGCTTCTGGCGTGGTCCATCATGGGGATGCGCACGCAGCGGTCCGGGTTTTCAAACAGCAGGCGCTCGGGCAGGCCGGCGGATTCTTTGCCAAAGAACAGCCAGCAGCCGTCGGGGTAGGAGACGTCGGAGTGCCGCCGGGGGGCCTTTGTGGAGAAAAAGAAAAAATTGCCAGTGTTTTTCTCCATAAAATCGGTGAGACTAGGGTAAAGATGCAGGTCAAGATACTGCCAGTAGTCCAGCCCCGCGTGCCGGAGCTTTTTGTCGCTGGGCACAAAGCCCATGGGGCCCACCAGATGCAGGGAGGCTCCGGTGACCGCGCAGGTGCGGGCAATGTTGCCGGTGTTCTGGGGGATTTCGGGCTGGACGAGAACAATGTTGAGAGAGGCCATAAGGGTCCTTTCCGGGGCGCAGGAAGGCTGGCTCCTGAGAGAATGGACGGGCAATCTGTCAAATTGAGGCTTTTTGGGCCCTGCGATGATAAAATGGGAGAGGAGGGGGAAAAATGAGCATGACAGCTGTGTTGAGGCTGGTCAGATTACTCATTCTGATAGGGAGGTTTGACGCAATGTATAAGCAGACCATGAACGTGGCAAAGGGCGTGGGCCTGGGGCTGCTCACCGGCGCGGCAGTGGCGGCGATTGGCACAAAGGCCATGAGCGGCTCTCACCGGAAGGCGGCGCACATGAAGAAGAACGCCAGCCGTGCCATTCACACGGTGGGCAGTTTGATTGGAGACATGGAGAAGATGCTGCGCTGAGCCCGGCGCAGGCCTGGGGCGGGAGCCGGTTTCGGCTTTCGCCCTTTTCTTTATGGGAAGAAGGGGGAAGGCGGGCGGGTTTTCCTCCTGCTATGACAGCGTTACGCTTTGGGAGGCAGACTGTCCGGGGCCCCGGCGCAGGCTTCGCTGGCGTCAGCCTTCAGCTTTTGGTAGAGCACGCCGTTGTAGTATTTTCCGTCCCGAAACTCTCCGTCGAACACCACGCTGCCGGAGAGGTCGAATTCTGTGCCGTGGCCGTGATGCCGGCCCTCCTTCCAGCCGCCGTAATACAGCAGCCGGCCCTGGCTGTCAAAGGCAGAGCCCAGGCCGGTGGCCTCGCCCCCAGCCCACTGGCCGACAAACACTGTGCCGTCCTGGCCGTTGATCATGACCCCGGCCCCTTCTTTTTTGCCGTTCTCAATGCGGCCGCTGTAGCGCAGGCTGCCGTCCTTGTCGAACAGGCTGACCAGGCCCTGGGGCTGGCCCTCTTGCCAGTGGGCCACATGCAGGGCGTGGTCGCTGTCCCGGAAGGACACCCCCAGTCCGTCCCGGCGGTCGTCCTTCCAGGAGCCGGCATAGCACAGGTTGCCGTCCTTGTAGTAGTATGCCCCAAAGCCGTGGCGTTTGCCCTGCTGGTACTCTCCCTCGTAGGAGGTCATGCCGCTGGGCTGCTGGGAGCGTCCCCGGCCGGTGAGGCTCCCGGTGGGGGGGCTGGCAGGGGAGGCGTTCCGCTGTGCCGCGGCCTCGGCCAGAATGGCCTCTACATTTTCGGTGTGGGCTTCCTCTTCGGGCGGGTCTGGCTCCGGTTTTTCTTTCGACTGGTCTTCTCTGTCAGAGAGGGGAGGGGCTTCGGGCTGGTCCTCTGTGTCGGGCAGGGGGGGAGATTCGGGTTGAGCTTCTGTGCAGGCCTCGGGCTCCTCCTCGCTGCCGGGGCGGAACTCCTCCTCGGGGCTGCTGGGGGCGGGGAGGCTGGCCGGGACCTGTCCGGGCTCCTCCGGGGTGGGGGCAGGGGCCTCCTGCCCCGGAGGCGGCTGGATTCTGGCGTACTCCTCCAGGCTGGTGAAGGTGATGGAGGAGCCCTCTTCTGTGCCGTCCAGCAGCTCGCCCTCCCGGACCTCCCAGGCGGGCAGCAGCACCATGGTGCCGCCGCTGACCTCCTCCAGGGCGGCCTCTCGCTGCCGGGCCTGGGGCTGGGGGGTGAAGCAGAGCTCCCCTTTGGTGGTGAGCATGAGGATCTGGGGCGGGCCCAGCCGGGCGTCTACCAGGCTCTGCCCGGCCGTGCCGGAGCGGTAGGGGGCGGGGGAGAGAGGGGTGTCCCGCCAAGCGGCTTTTTCCCCGTCCCAGTCCCGGCGGAGAAGTCCGCCGCCCTCCTGGGGGGAGAACGCCACCCGGGGGGTTGTGGAGTCCCAGGGCTCGTAATATTCGCTTTTGAGCCAGCGGTGGCTTTTGTCAAAAAAGCTGCGGCTGACAATCAGGCCCCGGAAGTCCCGGGCCACCACCAGCCAGCCCCCTTTCTGGCCAAAGGCCTCTTCCAGCACAACGCTGCCGCCGGAGACGCCCTTGACGGTCTTTTTCCAGTACAGGCTCCGCTGGGAGATGCGGCCCTTTACCCGGCCGCTGAAGCCCTTGACGGTCAGGCTGTTTTCTGTGCGCACGGCGCGCCGCCCGCCGGTAAAAAAGCGCAGGCGGGCCTGGGCCAGCTCTCCGTGCAGAGGGTCCGGGCCGTCCCGCAGAGGGAAGCAGACCCAGCAGACGTCGTAATATTTTTCCATAATCTCCTACTCCTTGTGACAAATGGAGGCTGTGCGCCTACCCGGACTTTTTGGCGGTTTCTTTTCGGGCGTGTCCCCATATTTCGGCCGGACTTCGGGGGAAAATGGGTCTGTTAAACGTACAAGTAAAAAGGAAAAACCGAATTTTCGTAGCCTAATTCTGTGCATTGTTTTTCTAAACTCGAGTTTGTCAACAGACCAAAAATGTGCGGAGCCGCCCGGAAGCTTTATGTGTCTCGCGTACTGAAAGGGCGACACGGTATAGAGACTGTAGGGGGGCTGCGCAGACAATTTTTCGTTGGATGTGTACAAGAGCCGGCAAAGGCAATTTTGTTGAGCACGGTTGGTGCTGCCCCAAAATTGTCAACGCGAAAAAAGGGATAAGGTCTGTCTGAACGCGCTGTCGGGGTGTACCTCAATTTATGCTGTGGGACAGCAGCGGATGGAACGCGTAAGGTCAAAGGCGGCGATGGGGCGCCTCTTTTCGCGGTTTGGGGTTCGGTTCTCTCTGGTTTTTGCTTTGCCGGACGGAATCTTTTTATATTCGTCAGAACACATTATAGCATAAATACCGGGCGGGGAACAGGGGGAAATGAATTTCTGCGAAAATTTTCCAGGAAATTCTTCCTTTTTCGCCCCGGTTGGTGGTATAATGGAGGGGAAAAAGGAAGGAGGAGTTGGATGAGTCAGGAGCAGAACGGCTTTTTGGCCGCGATTGTGACGTGGCTGGTGAAAATGGGGGGCAATCTTCTGGCAGCGGGGCTGATTTTTCTGGCCGGGTGGTGGCTGGCCCGGCTGGCGGCCCGGCTGACCCGCAACGCTGTGAAAAAGGGCCGGGGCGACCCGCTGGTGGCGGGCTTTATCGGCTCGCTGGTGCGGGCTGTGGTGCTGATGGTGGCCGCGGTGAGCGCGGTGGCCCAGCTGCAGATTAACGTCAACTCTCTGGTGGCGGCGCTGGGGGCGGCGGGGCTGACCGCCAGCTTTGCCCTGCAGGGGAGTCTCTCCAATTTGGTCAGCGGCATGCAGATTATTTTTACCAAACCCTTCAAAATGGGGGACTATCTGGCTTTTGGGGGCTATGAGGGCACGGTTAAGCGGATTGAGATTCTCTATACCATTCTGGCGACCTTTGATAACAAGGAGGTCATTGTGCCAAACTCCCGGGTGACGGGGGACGTGGTGGTGAATTTCAGCACCAACGGCACCAGGCGGTTGGACCTGAGCTATGGGGTGGCCTATTCGGCGGACCTGCAGAAGGCCAAGGGGGTGCTGGCAAGGCTGGCGGAGAAGGACCCCCGGGTGCTGGACCAGCCGGGGCCGGTGATTGCGGTGGGGGAGCTAAAGGACAGCTCGGTGACCTTGGTGATGAAGCTTTGGTGCCGGCAGGAGGAGTATTGGGACCTGTATTTTGCCATGCAGGAGGCGGTGAAGCTGGCCTTTGACCAGGAGGGCATTGCCATCCCGTTTCCACAGCTGGACGTGCATGTGGAGACCAAATAGCGCGGTCCAGGGGCGTTAGGCCCCTGGCGGATTCTTAAGGCAGAGCCTGCGAGTTCACTTCGTGAACTCGGCCGCCGGAGGCGACCTTGACCTTGAACTTAGGCGGTGCAGACAGCAAAGAGGCGAGGTACGGGTTCGCTCCCAAATCTCAGTTTGGGACGGGGCAGAGCTGCGCCGCCGCCGACTTGCCGTAGGCAAGTCGAACTTAGCGAGGTCGACCGCAGGGAGACCAGCGGACTGTTAGCAGCCAGCAAATTCAGGGGAAGGGCCTTATGTGTTCCCCCCATATACCGAGACAGAAAAAGCTTTTCTTCCGGCGGACTGTTTGCAGGCTGAAACGCAGAAGCCCAGCGAGCGCAGACGCGGGGTCTTGGCGGCTGCGGAAGGTTTGCGGAGCAAAGCTTCTACGGCTTGCAGAGCAAGCCGGCGAGCGTTCGGTTTTGCTGCCGGTAGATTGGGAGGATGGGCGGGGAGGGGGAGCTGAACCCCAAAAATATTGTTTCAGCGGGAGAGGCTTTTGTCAGGCAGTACGCCTCCCTGGTCAGGAAAAATGGCAAAACAAATAGGGCTGCTTGTGAGCCGCCCGCAGGCAGGCCCAGTCAACAGCCCTTGTTTGCTTTCAGATGTACCTGGCTCCTTGGGGCCGGAGTTACACGGCGCGGGTCACTTTGCCGGAACGCAGGCAGCGGGTGCAGGCGTAAACACGCTTGGGAGTCCCGTCCACAATCGCCTTGACGCGGCGGATGTTGGGCTTCCAGGAACGGTTGGAGTGACGCATGGAGTGAGAAACCTTACAACCGAACGCAACGCCCTTGCCGCAGAATTCACATTTTGCCATATCTGCACCTCCTTACAAGTACGGGTATGATGCGGGTCTTAAAAATCAACAACTAGGATTATAACAGATGCAGGAACAAATTGCAAGTTTTTTTTGAAAGGAATTGTCTTTTTCCTGAAAATAGGTTATAATCCTTGGAGTGCAGCCTTCGCGGGCAGGGGAAAGCCGCCCCCGAAGGACCAAAACTCAGAGCGAAAGAAAGGAAGCCTCCTTATGATCCTCAGTGTGATACGGACCATTATGGCCGGGGGCAGCGTCGATGTAAAGGCGGTGCTGGCCCAGGTGCTGGCCATCATTTTCGTCATTGTGTGCATTCTGCCCCTGCATGAGCTGGCCCACGGCTGGACTGCCAACAAGCTGGGAGACCCCACTGCCAGGCTGGAACGCCGCCTGACCCTGAACCCCCTGGCCAGCGTGGACCCGGTGGGCACGGTGTGGCTGTTTTTGTTCGGCTTTGGCTGGGCAAGGCCTGTGCCGGTGGACCCCCGCTACTTCAAGAAGCCAAAGCGGGACATGGCCATTGTGGCTGTGGCCGGGCCGGTCTCGAACCTGCTGGCGGCGTTGGTGGGGGCGGTGCTGCTGTTTGCAGTGCTGGCCTTTGCACCTTATAACGCGGTCACGGACTTTATTCTCAATATGTTCAGCTATTATGTCACTGTTAACGTGACTCTGGCGGCGTTCAACCTGCTGCCCATTCCCCCTCTGGACGGCTCCCGGATTCTGGGGGCTTTCCTCAGCGACCGGGCTCTGGCTACCTATTACCGGTATCAGAATATCTTTGTGATGGCGCTGTTTGTGCTGATGTTCTCGGGCGCCTTTTCAGGCCCCCTTTACGCGGTGGAGAGCGTGCTGACCCAAGGGATTACCTGGATTGCCGCGCTGCCCTTCCGGCTGTTTGGTGTGCTGTAAATGGATAAGCTGCAATACAGGTTAGAGGTCTATGAGGGCCCCCTGGACATGCTGCTGGCTTTGGTGGCGAAAAATAAAATCGACATCTACGACATCCCCATTGCGGAGCTGCTGGACCAGTATATAGAGCAGATTGAGCTGATGCGGGAGGCGGACCTGGACATTGCCAGCGAGTTTTTGGAAATGGCCGCGCGGCTGGTGTACATCAAAACCGCCTCGCTGCTGCCCCGGCCCGAGGAGGAGGAAGACCCCCGACTTGAGCTGACCGGCCTGCTGCTGGAATATCAGCAGTGCCGGCGGGCGGCGGAAAAGCTGCGGGAGCAGGCGGCCTTTGACACAGTCACCCGGCCGGCGGAGGAGCTGCCCGCCGACTTTACATACCAGCGGGTTCACGACCCCCGGGAGCTGGGCCAGGCCCTGCGGGCTGCATGGGGCAAGGGCAAAAGCCTGCTGCCCCCCAAGCCCGAGAGCTTTTCGGCTTTGGTGAGCGCCCGGATCGTCTCTGTGGCCAGCCAGACGGTGTTTGTGCTGCGGTATCTCTGGCGGCGGGGGACAGTGGCCTATCAGGCGTTGTTTGCACAGAAGCAGGACCGTTCTTCCCGGGTGGCCTTGTTTCTGGCAGTGCTGGAGCTGGTGAAAAGCCGCCGGGTTCGGGTGGAAGGGGAGGACAGCGCCTGCCAGGTCCGGCTGCTGGGCCGGGAGCGGGCCAATTCGTGAGAGAGTAAAGGGGAGCTATGAAAAATAACGAGCTGATGGGCAAGATCGAGGCCATTCTCTTTGCAGGGGGAGAGCCCGTGGCCCTGGACCGCATCGCCCAGGTGCTGGGGGTGCGGACCTACGCGGTGGAGGAGATTCTGGCCGCGCTGAAAAAAAAATACAATACCCGCAACAGCGGCATTCACCTGCTGGTGCTGGGGGACGCCGCCCAGTTCTGCACCAACCCGGCCTTTATTGAGCCGGTGCGGGCGGCGCTGGACCTGAAGCGGAACACTCCCCTGTCTCAGGCGGCAATGGAGGTGCTGGCGGTGGTGGCCTATAACCAGCCCGTAACCAAGGCCTTTGTGGAGCAGGTGCGGGGGGTGGACTGCTCCGGCGTGGTGGGAAGCCTGGTGCAGAAGGGGCTTTTGGAGGAGCGGGGCCGGTTGGAGCTGCCGGGCCGTCCCCTGCTGTATGGCACCACCGAGAATTTTCTGCGCTGCTTCCAGCTGTCCTCTATCGACCAGCTGCCGCCCCCGCCGGGGGGCGACGGCGAGGAGGACCAGGAGGAAGACAGCGGGGAGAGCGACCAAGCGCCGGAGCAGATTATGCTGGGCTGACCGGGCGGTTTTGGACTCATGAGGAAAGGAGGGGGGCGGCGTGATCGTTCTTTATGTTCTCGGCGGCCTGCTGCTGTTCCTTTTGCTGCTGACCCTGACGCCCCTGCACGCCACCCTGCGCTTTCAGGAGGAGTTTGGGCTGGAGCTGCGGTATCTGTTTTTTCGGTACAAGCTGCAGCCGGGCCAGGAGCCGAAGGAGGAGCCCGAACCGGAGCCGGAGAAGGAAAAGCCCCAAAAGGCTGGGCCGGACTGGCAGGGGCAGCTGAAGGATATTTTGCGGCAGAAGGGGCTGGGGGGCTTTTTGCAAGGGCTGGGCGACTTGCTGAAGCTGCTGGGGCGGACCTCCGGGAGGCTTTTGCGGCGGCTGAAGCTGCGGGAGTTTGACCTTTACCTGTGCCTCGGCGGGAGCGGGGACGCGGCTGCGGCGGCGCTCCTTTACGGCAGGGTGTCCGCCGGGGTTTATGGGGCCTGCGGGGGGCTGTTTCATCTGCTGCCATGTAAAGCAAAAGGCCTTACAGTGGACTTGGATTATCACAGTGATGTGAATATGGTGGACTTTACAGCCCGCCTTTCCATCCGCCCGTTTTTTGTGTTGCAAGCGGGTTTGGCCCTGCTGTTTGGGGGGCTGGGCATATGGAGGCGGCTGCGTGTAAAGCCAAAAGCTTCACAAAGTCGGGAGAAACAAACAGAGAAAGGAAGCAGAGCATGAGCGAGAACAAGGTAAGCGGGCTGTTGGAGTCCAGCATGGAAAAAATTAAGCAGATGGTGGACGTGAACACCGTGGTGGGGGACCCGATCACCACCCCGGACGGGACCACGGTCATCCCCATTTCCCGGGTGAACTACGGCTTTGCCGCCGGGGGCTCGGACCTGCCCTCAAAGGCCCAGCCCCCCCAGGGGTTGTTTGCCGGCGGCAGCGGGGCGGGCATTACGGTGAGCCCGGTCGCCTTTCTCTCCATCCACCAGGGGAATGTGCGGGTGATTCAGATTGAGCCCTATTTCAGTCCTGTGGACAGGGCTTTGGAGAAGATACCGGATATTGCCGACATGCTGGGCTCGCTGTTCAACCGGAAAAAGGAGGAGGAGCCTGAGCCCGCCCCGGCCGGGGCGCCGGAGGCTGCAAAGGAGTAAGGCAAGCATATCCCGCCGCCTGTCCGCATAGTCTTTGGCAGAAGGCGGGTGATAGGATTGGAAAAAAAATCGCGGCGTTGGGCAGGGGCGTTTCTTGCGGCGCTTCTGTTGGCTCTGCCCCTCCCCACAACCCAGGGGGCGGAGCCGGAGGAGCCCCAGGTCTCCGCCCAGAGCGCCATCCTGATTTCTGCGGACGACGGCAGAGTCATCTTTGAGAAAAACGCCCATGAGCAGCTGGCAATGGCCAGCACCACCAAAATCATGACTGCGCTGCTGTCTTTGGAGGAGGCCCAGCGGGCAGGGGACCCGGTGGTGGACATCACCGAGGAGATGGTGCGTGTGGAGGGCTCCTCTATGGGGCTGCTGGCCGGCAACCGGCTGAGCCTGACCAGTCTGGCCGAGGGCATGCTGTTGGCCTCGGGCAATGACGCGGCCAACTCCGCCGCCATTTACCTGGGGGGCAGTCAGGAGGGCTTTGCGGAGCTGATGAACGCCCGGGCTCAGGAACTGGGCATGGAATCCAGCCACTTTGTGACCCCCTCGGGGCTGGACGATGAGGCCCACTACTCTACGGCCTACGACATGGCTCTGCTGGCCCGGGCGGCGTTGGAAAACCCGGAGTTCGCCCGCATTGCAGGCAGCGCCAACCTGCAGGTGGAGTTTGTGGAGCCAGCCCAGAAGGTCGGCTATGCCAACCACAACAAGCTGCTGCGGCTGTATGAGGGCTGTGTGGGGGTGAAGACGGGCTTTACCAAAAAGGCGGGGCGTTGTCTGGTGTCTGCCGCCCGGCGGGAGGGAACGGGGCTGATTGCCGTGACCCTGAATGCTCCGGACGACTGGGACGACCATATGGCCATGCTGGACTATGGCTTTGCCACCACGGAGACCCTGGAGCTGGACGGGGCCTGCCCGGAGGCTGTGGCTGTGGTGGGCGGAGAGCGGGAGTCTGCCCATGTGCGGGCGGGGCAGGGCATCCGCCTCAGCCTGACCAGGGAGGAGGCCCGGCGGGTGACCAGCCGGGTGCTGCTGCCCGGGTTTCTCTATGCCCCGGTGACAGAGGGGGAACGGGTGGGGCGGGTGCAGTATCTGCTGGACGGCCAGGAGATATACAGCGTGCCCATTCTGGCAGGAGAGGACCTGGCTGTGTCTGAGCCCCCGGAGCCGGCGGGCTGGGAGAAGTTTTGGGAGACGGTGAAGGGCTGGTTTCGCTGACAGGGGTTGGGGGAGGGCGTCGTAATCATATTTGGACGCTGAAAAATGTGCAGAAAGTGAATGGAAGGGAGTCGGAATATATGCAGAGCAGAGGTTTACCGGTAACGGCAGTCAAACTGGAAAAGGGATTTTGGGCAGAAAAGCAGAGGCTGGTGAGAGAGACCGTGCTGCCCTATCAGTACAGCATTCTCAACGACCAGCTTCCCGGCGTGGAGAAGAGCCACGCCCTTGAGAACCTGCGGCTGGCGGCCAAGGCCCAGGCAGGAGAGCCCCTGGGCGAGGAATTTTACGGCATGGTGTTTCAAGACAGCGATGTGGCCAAGTGGATGGAGGCCGCGGCCTTTTCTCTGGCCGCGGAGCGGGACCCGGAGCTGGAACAGCAGTTGGACCAGGTGGTGGAGCTGTTGGAGCGGGCTCAGTTCCCGGATGGGTATCTCAACTCCTATTTTACGGTGAAGAGGCCGGGCCAGCGTTGGACAAATTTGCAGGAGGCTCATGAGCTCTATTGCGCCGGTCATTTGATGGAGGCGGCGTGCGCCTATCACGAGGCCACTGGCAAGGACCGGTTTCTGCATATTATGGAGCGTTGCGCTGACCATATCTACCAGGAATTTATGCAGAAAAATACCCGGGGCTACTCTGGGCACCCGGAGATTGAGCTGGCGCTGATGAAGCTCTACCGGGCCAGTGGGAATGAGAGGTATCGGGAGCTGGCCCAGCATTTTGTGGATGTGCGGGGACAGGAGCCACACTATTTTGTGGAGGAGCGGAAGAACCGGGATTGGTATGTCTGGCAGCCCAACGATGTGGCTTTGGACAAGAACTATACCCAGAGCGCACGGCCTGTGCGGGAGCAGCGGGACGCGGTGGGGCATTCGGTGCGGGCGGTGTACCTTTACACCGGCATGGCGGACCTGGCCCGGGAGACCGGCGACCCTGGTCTGAAGGAGGCCTGCGAGCGGCTGTGGGAGAGCATTGTCCAGCGGCGGATGTATGTCACCGGGGGGATTGGGTCTACTGTACTGGGCGAGGCCTTTACAGTGGACTATGACCTGCCCAACGACACGGTTTATGCGGAGACCTGCGCCTCGATCGGCCTGATTTTCTTCGCCAGGAGGATGTTGGAGCTGGAACCCAAAGGGGAGTATGCGGATGTAATGGAGCGGGCATTGTACAACACAACGCTGGCGGGCATGGCCTTGGACGGCAGGCGGTTTTTCTATGTGAACCCCTTGGAGTCGGCCCCGGGCATTGCCGGAGAGGCGGCAACCCAGCGTCATGCTCTGCCCCAGCGTCCCCAGTGGTATGCCTGCGCCTGCTGCCCGCCCAATGTGGCCCGGCTGCTGGCGTCCATTGGCAGCTATGCCTTCTCGGCAGGGGAGAACACGCTGTTTCTGCATACTTATCTGGACGGAAGACTGGAGAGCCCCTTTGGCTGGGCCATGCGCTGCGAGACGGGCTATCCCCATGACGGGCGGGTGAGCTGTACCTTTTTGGACCCTGTTGAGACTACGGTGGCTCTGCACATTCCCGCGTGGAGCCGGAGGACGGTTTTGCTGCATAATGGCAAAGAGGTGGACCTCAGTGGGGTGGTCCGGGAGGGATATGCCTATATTTCCGGCACATTTGCCCCAGGGGACAAGCTTGAGCTGGTGTTGGACATGGAGCCCCGGAAGGTCTATGCCTCTCAGCGGGTGCCGGCGGATTCCGGCCGGGTGGCTGTGCAGCGGGGGCCTTTGGTCTATTGCGCCGAGGGCGCGGACAATGGAGGCGAGGTGTTCTCTCTTTCTCTGGACCGGGAGGGGGGCCTGCGGGAGCTGGCCTTTGACCCGACGCTTTTGGGTGGCGTGGCGCCTGTGGTGGCTCAGGGTTGGCGCACGGAGGCAATCAAGGAGCTTTACACCAGCTGCCGCCCGGAGCGGGTCCCGGCAGAGGTCAGGCTAATTCCCTATTACGCGTGGGCCAACCGGGGGCTGAACCAGATGCGGGTGTGGCTGCCGGAGAACTGAGAGTCTGTATTTATCACCGAAAATATGGGATGAGAGTTTTTTACGTTGACCGGGGTCTGTTGGCAAAGTCGGACACGAAAATAATGCGGCAGGATTGAGGGGTAAAACCAGGCTGTTATTAGGGGAAAGTCATTTTTTGAGCCTGTTTGCCTGTACACTTATAAATGAATTTTTCTTGGTTTGGACTTTGGCTTGATGGGGCAGAAAATAAAATTTACTTTATTACTGGGTTGAAAGGGGAAGGGCTGTGGCGGAACGAGTCAGATTGCAGAAAATACTGGCGCAGGCAGGACTGGCCTCCCGGCGGAAGGCGGAGCAGCTGATTAAGGACGGGCGTGTCACCGTGAACGGCCGTACCGCCGGGCTGGGGGACAGCGCGCTGCCTGGCAGGGATGTGGTGGCGGTGGACGGCCGGCGTCTGGACAGGACGACGGAAAAGGTCTATCTGGCCCTGCACAAGCCCCGGGGCTTTGTCACCACCATGGAGGACGAGCGGGGGCGCAGGTGCGTGGCCCAGCTGGTAGAGGAGCTTTCTCAGCGGGTGTACCCGGTGGGGCGGCTGGACAAGGACTCGGAGGGGCTGCTGCTGATGACCAACGACGGGGCTTTTGCCCACGCGGTGGCCCACCCCAGTACCCATGTGGCAAAAACCTATCGGGTGACAGTGCGGCCGGGGATTACGGAGGACCAGCTGCTGAAAATCAGCACAGGCATTTTGCTGGACGGGCGCAGGACAGCGCCGGCCAAGGCCCGGGTATTGGAGCAGCAGCCTGGGCGCGTGGTGGTGGAGATTGTGCTTTATGAGGGGCGCAACCGGGAGATTCGACGGATGTGCGAGGCTTTGGGCCTGGAGGTGGCCCGGCTGAAGCGCATTGCCGTGGGACCGGTGCGGCTGGGAATGCTGCCCCAGGGCAAATACCGCCAGCTGACCAAGGAGGAAGTGAAGGGCTTGCTGGCTGAGGCCAAGAAGTCCGGTGCAAGGGGAGGCCGTTCGGCCCGTGAGGCGTGACAGCAGGGGCCTGCTGTTTGCGTGCCTGTTTTTGCTGGTCTATTGTGTGGTGCGGCTGGGGCTTCATTATAACGAGACCATAGAGGACTATTGGGTGGAGGCCCCGGTGGCCGGACCGTTGCCGGCGCTGACTGTGGCAGAGCCGCCGCCCTTGAGTGAGACGGCGCTGCCGCCCTCTGCCCGGGAGCTGTGCCGCAGGACGGCGATTGGCGTGTCTCAGGTGGCCCGTATTCGAGAGTATTGGCTGGCGGAGTTTTAGGGCTAGGGCTTGTTTGAAAATAGAGGAAATGACGGATTTTTGACCAGAAGCGGTCAGCTTCAAGGAGAAGAACCGCTGTAGTTAGCTACGCTAACTACGCCAATACTTGCGTATTACGAGGATTTTCGACGCAGAAGATGGCTGCTTCTGGTAAAAAAGACGGCGTTTTCGATTTTTCAAACGAGCCCAAGTCTCAGACATAGCAAAAGCCTGCGTTGTTTCGGGACGCAGGCTTTTTTGCTTATTGGGGCTGGGGAATGGGAAGGGCTTGCTCAGCATTTATCGGTGTGGGTTTGCCCATCCTCTGGTAATGGCTGCGGCTGTTGCATGAGGTCGGACGTTGGCTGAAGTAAGCCAGGTGTTGGTTGGGCTAAGTCAGAGGTTGACTGGGCTGAGTTAGATGTTGGAGGGGCAAGTCAAGCGTTGATTGTGTCGGGGCGTGCAGACTGGTGGGGGTCAGCAGCCCAGCAGGCGGCAGACTCCGTTGAGGAGAAAGCAGACCCCCAGGCCGCAGGCTGTGGGCAGCGCGGCGGCCAGAGCGGTCCATTTCCAGCTTTGGCTCTCCTTGCGGATGGTCAGGCAGGTGGTGGAGCAGGGCCAGTGCATCAGCGAGAAGACGATGACGCACAGGGCCGTTACCCAGGTCCAGCCGTTGTCGGTGAGCAGGGTGCGCAGGGCGGCCAGGTCGGACATTTCCACCAGGCTTCCCTGGGAGAGATAGGCCATTACCATCAGTGGGATGACGATTTCGTTGGCTGGCAGGCCCAGAATGAACGCCAGCAGAATCACCCCGTCCATGCCAAACAGCCGGGCGAAGGGATCTAAAAACCCGGCGCAGTGGCTGAGCAGGGAACTGCCCGACACCTGCACATTGGCCAGCAGCCAGATCACCAGCCCGGCCGGCGCAGCCACAGACACGGCCCGGCCCAGGACAAACAGGGTGCGGTCGAAGATGGAGCGCACGATGACCTTGCCTACCTGAGGCCGGCGGTAGGGGGGGAGCTCCAGGGTGAAGGAGCTGGGGACGCCCTTGAGCACTGTTGCCGACAGCAGCTTGGAGACCGCCAATGTCATGAGCAGCCCCAGGCCGATGACCGCTACCAGCAGGGCCGCAGACAGCACGGAGCTGCCCAGCCCTCCGGCGGCGCCCACAAAGAACATGGTAATGAGTGAGATGAGCATGGGCAGCCGCCCGTTGCAGGGTACAAAGGAGTTGGTGAGCATGGCAATGAGCCGCTCTCTGGGAGAGTCGATAATGCGGCAGCCCACGACCCCGGCGGCATTGCAGCCAAAGCCCATGCAGGTGGTCAGGGCCTGTTTGCCGCAGGCCCCGCAGCACTGAAAGCAGCGGTCCAGATTAAAGGCGACCCGGGGCAGATAGCCCAGGTCCTCTAACAGGGTGAACAGGGGGAAGAAGATGGCCATAGGCGGCAGCATGACCGCGGTTACCCAGGCCAGGGTTTTGTACATGCCGTCGCACAGCAGCCCGGTGAGCCAGGGGGGAGAGCCCAGAGCGGCCAGCCCCTCTCCCAGCCGGTCGCCCAGCCAGAACAGGCCCTGACTGAGATATTGAGAGGGCAGGTTGGCCCCGGCGATGGTCAGCCAGAAAATGCCCAGCAGCATCATCAGCATCACCGGAAAGCCTGTGAGGGGGCTGGTGAGAAGCCGGTCCAGGCGGCGGTCCCGGGGACTGTAGCCGCCGGAGGCGTTTTCTGTGGCTTGGCGGGCAATGGACTCTCCCCGCTTCACGGTCTGGACGGCCATTTCGTCTCCCAAGGCCTGCCGGTCCGGCAGGGTGTTGAGCGTTGCCTGGACCTCTGGGTCTTCCCGGGGGTCTGTGCCCAGAGCCTGGATGAGAGAGCTGCTCAGGCTGGCCCCGCCTGCCAGCTGGGCTGCCAGCCAGCGGGGGGGCAGCTTTCCCTTTGCCAGCCGGACGGCGGCAGGGGTTAGGGCTTGCAGGGCTTTCTCGGCCTGTACGCCATAGGGAACCGGGGGGGCGTGGGGCTGGGCGGGTTCTCCCTGGCACAGAGCGTCCAGGGCGTCCATCAGCTGGGAGAGGCCCTGGCCCTCCCGGGCGGCAGCGCCTACCACAGGTACCCCCAGCAGCTGCGAGAGTTTTTCCAGGTCAACCGAGACCCCTTTGCGCCGGGCCTCGTCCAGCAGATTGACGCACACCACGGTCCGGGGGGTGATTTCCAGCACCTGCAGCACTAGATTCAGGTTGCGCTCTAAGCAGGTGGCGTCGCAGACCACCACCGCGCAGTCGGCCCCCCCAAAGCAGAGGAAGTCACGGGCAGCCTCCTCCTCGGCAGAGCGGGCCTGGAGGGAGTAGCAGCCGGGCAGGTCTACCAGCACATAGCCCCGGCCCTTGTGGCGGCAGCTGCCCTGGGCGGTGGCAACGGTTTTGCCGGGCCAGTTTCCGGTGTGCTGGTGCATTTTTGTGAGGGCGTTGAACACGGTGCTCTTGCCTACGTTGGGATTGCCGGCCAGAGCCACTACCCGGTCTTCAGGGCGGCGCTTTTGAATGACCAGGGGCTTGCTCACCGCGCCCCCGCCAGTGGATTCTCTAGACAGCCCCATGATCCAGCGCCTCCCCAAGCAGCCCTGCTGGGGCGGGCTGCTCCCCGGGGCTGGTGAGAACCCCGTCCGCGTCCTGGCGGCGCAGAGCAATCACCGCCCCCCGCACCAGATAGGCGCAGGGGCTGCCCAGGGGGCCTGCCCCCAGACATTCCACCTGTGTGCCCGCCACCAGGCCCAGGTCCTGCAGGCGGCGGCGCATGGGCCCCTGCACAGTCAGGGCCTGCACAATGGCCCGTTCGCCCCGCGCCAGGGCCGAAAGCCCAGCCAGGCCGGGCTCATGATTGATCTCCATACGCATTCATCTCCCGTTTCAATATCGAAACCGGGGGGGATTCCCCCATTTCTACTATATGTCCACGCGGTGATTCCCGTGAAAACGAGGGGGATGTAGGAGGAAGGAAAGGATGGAGCGTGGCAGGCTGTCCCATTGCGCTGCGAAGGAGGCGGTTTGTTTTATACTATGGGGGAAATCTGGTTAGTTGATTTTGTTTTTAGGACTTGTCAGGTTTTGCCGCTGACTTTGTTGCGGGACCTTGCCGGGTTTTCTGTTTCTTTCTGAGAGGGATGTGTTTTTTTGCGGATTGAAGCGACGGGTTAAAAGCTTTTGCGGGAAGCCGGTAGGTTTGGAAGCGTGGATGTCTGCGGGAACCGCGGTCTGGCTATGCCGGTGGAAAAATTGGGGGATGTAGAAGGGTAGGGTAGGGCCGGGTTCGCTGTATTTTGACGTTGACATGGTGAGGAGGAGCTGTTGTTGCGCGAATTGCATAAGCGGGAGGGGGGCGGCCTTGAGGACTGTGGGCTTACACAAAATAAAAGAACCGGCCCATGTTGGCCGGCTCTTTGCTTGCGAAAGAATTATTCGTGGCGCAGTGCGTCGATGGGGTTCAGGTTGGCGGCCTTCACCGAGGGCATGAGTCCGAAGATGATGCCGATCACCATAGAGAACAGCACGCCGAACAGGATGGCTGGCACACTGATGGCCACCGGCGTCTCTGCAATGTGGGAGATGAGCTCTGCCAGGCCAATGCCCACGCCCACCCCCAACAGACCGCCCAGGCTGGTGAGCAGGGCAGCCTCAGTCAGAAACTGCCAGAGAATGCGGCTCTTTTTGGCCCCAATGGCCTTTTTCAGGCCGATTTCCCGGGTGCGCTCTGTCACCGAGACCAGCATGATGTTCATCACGCCGATGCCGCCCACCAGCAGGGAGATGCTGGCGATCCACACCAGCTGCTGGTTGGTGGCGTTGCTCAGGTCCTGCAGCTCCTTTGCCTGCTTCAGGGTGTCCTCCGCCTGATAGACAATGTTGGTGTTGGTGTTGTAGGTGTTTAAAAGGTCCGCCACATCCTTGCCCACCTTGGACATGGCCTCGGTGTAGCTGACCCGCACCGCCACCTCCTCGGGCTCGTCGTAGGCAAACATGGAGGGCCAGATGACGTTGGGCAGAAAGATGGCTCCGCTTTTTTTGCTGCCCATATAGGTATAATACTCCTCAATGGAGTTGATGACAGGCTCAAATTTGATGTCCATCTCTACCACGCCCACCACCACCAGGGCCACGCCGTTATACTCAATGGTCTTTCCAATGGGCGCGTCGCCCTGAAACAGGGTTTTGGCGGTGTTGGAGTCTATGACCGCCACATGGCGCAGCTCGGTGAAGTCATTGGGCACAAACATCCGGCCCTCTTTGACAGAGTAGCCGCAGGTGGAAAAATAGCTGTTGTCCACCCCGTATACAGGACAGCCGGAGAGCTCGGTGTTGCCATAGTAGAAGGAGTAATTGGTGTAGCTCCGGCGGGTGTACACCGCGGCGGCGTCTACATTGGGCAGGGCAAGAATCTCCTCA
>NZ_JBQISV010000034.1:10397-22028 GCF_056800975.1 Acutalibacter sp. | reverse complement strand
GTGTGTACTTTAACAAGCACCAGGCCTATAACTTCTACGACCTGGAGGCGCTGAAGGACTTCGACTTCTGGTATGCGGAGTATAACCCCCTGCCCTCTGTGTGCTATGGGTTCCGCACCTGGCAGTACAGCGAGACAGGCAGCGTTCCCGGCATTGATGTGACCGTGGACCTGGACCTGTGCTTTGAGCCCTACCAATAGCGCTTATACCCTTGCTTGAAAATGGAGGAAATGACGGATTTTTGACGCAGAAAGCACCGTTTTGGGGCAAAATAGACGGCGTTTCGGAGTTTTAAAACAGACTCTAGAGGCAGGCCCAAGATTTTGCTTGCTTTTTCTCAGGGCCGGTGCTATAATATAGACAGAAGTTAAAAACGACCAAGACCTTCACAAAAGCGAATCCCCGGAGAGTGCTGTCTCCGGGGATTCTTTTTGGCTTACTTGCCTTGGCTGTGTCCGTCAAGCCATTTGCAGATGTAGAATGCGACTACACTTGCCGCAACGGACAAAATAAAGTTAATAACGATATCCAAGCCTTGCCCTTCCCTTCCGGCAAAAAAGCTATACATTTTGCAAGAAGTGTAGTATAATAGCCTTGCTTGCCTGAACCCTTCGACAGCAGAAGGGAGGTGAAGGTCTTGGATCAGGGAGAATCGGGTCTTATTCTGGCTTTCGCACAATGCAGGCGGCTTTTGGGCGCTGGCTCACTCGGTCAAATGCTTCTCTGTCCAGTCAAAGGCAGCGGTGCACACATCCTTGACACAGCCCTGGTCAATGGGCGAGCGCAGCCCCACTGCGTGGGCCAGGTCAATAAAGGTCTTTGTCCCACCCAGGCGCACAAAGGCCATGTACTTCTCCCAGGCCTTTTCCCGGTCCTCCAGAGAGAGGGCAAAGAACTGCAGGCTCATCACCTGGGCCAGGCAGTAGTCGATGTAGTAGAAGGGGCTCTGATAGATGTGCATCTGCCGCTGCCACCCTGCGCCCCGGCCGTAGAAGGGCAGGCCCTCCATGTCCAGGTAAGGGCGGTAGAGCCGCTCAAGCTCTGCCCAGACCTCATTCCGCTGGGCCGGGGTCAGCTCCGGGCGGCTGTACATCTCGTTCTGGAAGTGGTCTACCAGACAGCCGTAAGGGATAAAGCTCAAGGCATCCTCTGCGTGGGAGAGCTCGTATTTGTCTGTCATGGGGCCAAAGAACAGGTGGTGCCAGGGCGCTGTCAGAAACTCCATGCTCATGGAGTGGGTCTCGCAGCCCTCCATAGTGGGCCAGCGGCTGTCGGCAATCTCAATGCTCCGGTCGGCAATGTAATTGGCAAAGGCATGGCCCGCCTCGTGGGTCAGCACGTCCACATCGCCGCTGGTGCCGTTGAAGTTGGAGAAAATAAAGGGGTACTTGTAGTCCGGCAGGCTGGTGCAGTAGCCGCCAGGGGCCTTGCCCTCTTTGGCCAGCACATCGAACAGCTCGTTGTCCATCATCAGGTCAATAAAGGCCCCGGTCTCCTCTGAGAGCTCATGGTACATTTTCCGGCCCGCAGCCATAATCTCCTCCGGGGTGCCCTGAGGCTTGGCAGAGCCGTCCTTAAACATCAGCGGGTTGTCGTAGAACTTGAAGCTGTCAATGCCCAGCCGCTTGGCCTGCCGCTCTTTCACCTTCACGGTCAGGGGCACCAGGTCCCGCACCACCTGCTGGCGGAAGCAGTCCAGGTCCTGGGGGCTGTAGCAGTTGCGGCCCATGCGCAGAAAGCCCAGGGGGACGTAGTTCTCAAAGCCCAGCTTTTTCGCCTGCTCGGTACGGTTTTTCACCAGCTTGTCGTAAAGCTGGTCAAACTCCTCCTGGTGCTGGTCAAAAAAGCTGCCCTCAGCCTCCACAGCAGCCTTGCGCACAGCCCGGTCCGTGTCCTGCTTATAGGGTCCCAGCTGGGCAATGGTGACGGTTTTGCCCATAAACGGAATGCGGGCGCTGGCGTAGAGCTTTTGATACTCGGTGCACAGCCGGTTCTCCTCCTGCATCAGGGGGATGATCTCCGGAGAGAAGGACTTCAGCTCCAGCTCGATATTGAGAAAAATCAGGGAACCCAGAGCCTCCTCCAGCTGGGGCCGGAATTTCGACTCATACAGGGCCCGGCCAAAGTCCTGGTTCTTTTCCGACACCAGGGGGTACTGCTCGTCCAGCCAGGCCTGCTCCTCCTCATAGAACTTGTCCCGGGTGTCCACTGTGTTGCGGATGGAGCACAGGGAGGACAGGGTGTTGAAGTGGGACATCAGGGCGTCCCGCTCCTTGTAGGCAGCCAGCTGCCCGGCGGCAGAGTCCGCCTCCCTCACCCGGGCGGTGAGGGCCTCCAGCTGGGCCAGCAGGGCGTTCACGTCCGGGCGGGTGTAGGTCATTTCAGAAAATTTCATTTGCTTGCTCCTTTCGTTTGCTCTCTTTTGTCCATCATACCCCTTGCAGCAGGGAAAGGTCAAGACAAAAATTGTAAAAATTAAATCAAATAAAATTCACGGCGCGTTCAGAGTTTTTTCATATTTATGGGGTACTATAAGACCGTGGCCAGCAGAGCCACAGTACGACTCTTTTTCATCATATCCTCATTTTAACTCCTTACTTCCTCTTTGGAGAGCCGTCCCCCTCGGGGGGCGGCTTTTCCTTTTGAGAGGGGCGGTTTTTGCGAGCCCGACCCCCTGCGCCTGCTATTGCGCCCATAGGAATTTTATGCTATAATAACTACAAACTGCTTTGCGCGGGGGAACAAGCCCAAAGTGTAGATGCCGGTAGCGTGTCGCTTCGCGGCTCCGCGACTTGCCCACCGCCAGGTGTGCTATAATATCCCCAGGATATTTCAGTATAGCAAGCTTGCGAAACAGGGAATGAAATGGTGTATCCCATTGCCCAAGACGCTGCTTCGCGGTTTGGCGCTATGCTGAACATGTCCCCATGAGGACACGGGAGAGCTTCCTGCCCGAGGAGCCTGCCTTTTCCTTCGGGATTGGGCCGGGAGCCCGGATGATCTTTTATTATATTTAGGTAAAACTGGACAAGCTTTATCTCAGGAGGGATTCTATGACCTTCGACCAGCAGGGCCGCCGCCTTTGGGAGCGTTTTCCCGCCCCCTCACGCTGGGCCTTTTTCAGCTGCCTGACCACCGGCCTGCTCATGCATCTCTATGCCTTTACCAACACCATTCCCAATTCCGACGGCCTGAGCCGGGTCTACGACACCCAGCAGATGACCATCTCCGGGCGGTGGTTCCTCCACTATGTCTCTGCCCTCAACAGCTTTACCCAGATGCCCATGGTCATCGGCCTGCTGGCTCTGGGGTTTTTGGGGCTGGCGGCAGGGCTGCTTGCCTCTCTGCTGGGGTTGGAAAGCCGGGCGCTGGCCGGGCTCTCCGGGGCGGTGCTGGCGGCGTTTCCCTGCTTGGGCTACACCTTTCTCTATATGTTCACTGCCTCTGACTACTGCCTGGCGATTTTTCTGGCTGTGCTGGCTGTGTGGCTGACCCGGCGCTGGCGCTTTGGCTGGGCGCTGGGGGCAGGGGCGCTGGCCCTTTCTATGGGCATTTATCAGGCCTATGCGGCTGTGGCCATTGGCGCGGCCCTGCTGGCTGTACTGGCCCGGTTTCTCCAGCCGGAGTCCAGCCTGTCCGGCACTGTCCGGCTGGGGCTGCGGATGGTGCTCCACCTGGCTTTGGGCGCGGCGCTGTACTATGGGATTCTGCTGGTGTTTTTGCGGGTGAAGGACTTAGAGCTCCTCTCCTACCTGGGCATGGACGCGGCCAGCTCCGGCTATCCCATCGGGCAGCTGCCCGGGCTGGTTCTCACCGCCTATAAGCAGGTGGCTGCTTTCTTCTTTCTGCCCGGCTCGTCAAACGGCTTTACCACCATGGGCATGGCGGCGCTGGACCTGCTTTTGCTGGCGCTGGGGGCCCTCTGCCTGTGGCTGCGGCTGAAGAACACGGGCAAAGAGCTCTGGCGGTGGCTGGGGGCATTGGCCATGCTGCTCCTGCTGCCCCTGGGGGTGGGCTTTGGGCAGCTGCTCAGCCCCTTTGCCGCACCCACGCCCTTGATGAAGTATGCCTATGTACTGGTGATTCTGGCGGCGCTTATGCTTTTGCAGGGGACAGAGCCCCTCTCCCTGCCCCGGATGGTGCGAAAGCTCCTTCCCTGGGCGGCGGGGGTCTGGGCGGCGGTGTTTCTGCTGTTCTGCCTGAACACCAACAACCTGCTCTACACTGCCGCAGACCAGGCCCACCGGGCCACCGAGAGCTATGCCACCCGCCTGCTGGCCCGGATTGAGAGCTGCGAGGGCTATGAGCCCGGCATGGAGATTGCCGTGGTGGGGGCCGTGTCCTCCAGCCAGCTGCAAAGCCAGACCGAGAGCTTCCGGCAGGTGCGGCATTATAGTGTGCCTACGGGCACAGTCCTCACCTTAAACAAGCATATCTACTACTATTTCAGCCAATGGCTCAACACCCCGGTCAAGGAGCTGGACGAGGCTGTGATGCAGAGCATTTCTGACTCCAGGGAGTTTCAGGCCATGCCCCTGTACCCGGCCCCTGGCAGCGTGCAGGTGATGAACGGCCGGGTTGTGGTGCGCATGGCGGAAAAATATACACCCAAGGCCCCCTATGAGGTGGCCTATGAGAACAGGAGATAAGCAGTGGAACAGCAACGCAGCAAGGGTCTTCTCACCGTGGTGCTTCCCGCCTATAACGAAGAGGCCTCGGTGCCCAAAGCCGCCCGGGTTCTCGCCAGCCTACTGGCCCAGGAGGACATCCCCTTTGAGCTGATGTTTATTGACGACGGCTCTCGGGACGGCACCTGGAAGGCCATTCAGGCCCAAACCAAAGAGGACCCCCGGGTGAGAGGGGTGCGGTTCTCTCGGAACTTTGGCAAGGAGGCAGCGATTTTTGCCGGGCTGGCCCAGGCCCGGGGAGACTGTGTGGCGGTGATGGACTGCGACCTGCAGCACCCCCCGGAGAAGGTGCCGGAGATGTACCGCCTGTGGCAGCATGGCTATCAGGTGGTGGAGGGGGTTAAGGCCAGCCGGGGTAAGGAGAACCCCCTTCACGGTCTGGGGGCCAAGGGCTTTTACGCCGTAATCAGCCGGGCCACTGGCATTGACATGTCCAGGGCCTCGGACTTTAAGCTGCTGGACCGGCGGGCAGTGGACGTGCTGCTGGCTATGCGGGAGAAGAACGCCTTTTTCCGGGCCCTGTCCTCCTGGATCGGCTTCTCCGCCGCCCAGGTGGAGTTTGAGGTGCAGCCCCGGGCGGCAGGGTCCTCCAAGTGGTCCATCCGCAGCCTGGTGCGGTATGCTGTCACCAATGTGGCGGCTTTCTCCGCAGCGCCCTTGCAGATTGTCACCCTGCTGGGGGCGGCGGTGTTTGTGTGCTCGGTGGGGCTGGGGCTGTGGTCCCTGTGGCAAAAGCTCACCGGGCAGGCCCTGGAGGGCTTTACCACAGTGATTCTGCTGCAGCTGCTCATTGGCAGCATTCTCATGATCTGCCTGGGAATCATCGGGTATTATGTGGCGAAGATTTATGAGGAGCTGAAGGACCGGCCCCGGTACATTATTATGGAGAAAAGCGGGGAGGAAGCAAATAAGGAGCCCTGACCATGGGTCCCCTGCCCCAAGCCTCTGCCTCTCTGTGTCTTGCCCCCTCCTGCGCTGAAAAAACAGAAACCCTTATCCCACCCGCCGAAGGGTGGGATTTTTTTACCACTTTTTTCAAAACAGCCTCTTGACAGCAGGAGGGGAACGCAGTATAATTGTTAGCGAGCGAACAGTTCGCGCGCTAACAGTACGGCCGTGGACAGTACAGATGTGAACAGTACGCCTGCGAACTGTTATGAATGAGTATTTTCAGAAAGGAGGCAGGGGATGGAGAACAAACGCGGCCGCGGGCTGCCAGAGGGGGCCCGGCCTGCCGAGCATTGGGACGAGATCGGCTTTCAAATCAACGGCCTGTCCCATATGATCCGCTGGCTCACCCACCAGTATCAGGGCGAGGACGGCGCCCGGTCCGGGGCAGGGATGTACGGCTGGCTCATCGGGTTTCTCTACGACAACCGGGACAAGGACATCTACCAGCGGGACCTGCAAAAGCATTTTTCCGTGCGGCGGTCCACCATGACCGGCATTTTGCAGGTGATGGAAAAGGAGGGCATGGTCACCCGCCGGCCAGTGGAATGGGACGCCCGGCTGAAAAAGATTGAGCTCACCGAAAAGGCTGTGCAGAGCCATGAGCGCTTTCGGAAGACCATTGAAGATATTGAGGCGCGCATCTCCTCGGGCCTGACGCCAGAGGAGAAGGAGACCTTTATCCGCCTGTGCGGAAAGATCCGGGCTGCTGTTGACCAAAAGGAGCCCCGCTCTCACACTCCACAAGAAGAAGGGAAGGATACCTGACATGATCCGTAAGCTCTCCCGCTTTGTGCGGGAATACAAAAAGGACGCCATTCTCACCCCTGTCACCGCTGCTATGGAGGTGGTGATGGAGGTGGTGATCCCCCTGCTGATGGCCTACATGATTGACGATGGCATCAACGCGGGGAACATGGGCGTCATTTGGAAAATGGGCCTGCTGCTGGTGCTTTGCGCCCTGGTCTCTCTGGCCTTTGGGGTGCTCTCGGGCTTTTTGGGGCCCGGGCCTCCACCGGCTTTGCGGCCAACCTGCGCCAGGCCATGTATTACCATGTGCAAAAATTTTCTTTTTCCAACATTGACAAATTCTCTACCGGCAGCATTGTCACCCGGCTTACCACTGACGTGAACAATGTGCAGCAGCTGTTCCAGATGCTCATCCGCATTGCGGTGCGGGCCCCGGCCACTTTGGTTTTTGCCATGGTCATGTCCTTTATGGTCAACGCCCGGCTGGCCCTGGTTTTTCTGGCCGCTATTCCTGTTCTGGGGGCAGGCATGGCCTTGATCTCCACCCGGGCTCATCCGGCCTTTAAGCGCATGTTCAAGCATTATGACCGGATGAACACCGTGGTGCAGGAGAACCTCCGGGGCATCCGGGTGGTAAAGGCCTTTGTGCGGGAGGACCACGAGACCAAGAAGTTTGTAGAGGCCAGCGACCAGATTCGGAAGGACTCCTCTTTGGCAGAAAAGATTTTGGCCTTTAACTCCCCTTTGATGCAGTTCTGCATGTATGGGGTTATTCTGCTCATCTCCTGGTTTGGGGCAAAGCTGATTGTGGGGGGCAGCATGACCACCGGCCAGCTGATGAGCATGATGAGCTATGCCATGCAGGTGCTTATGAGCCTGATGATGCTCACCATGATTCTGGTCATGGGCACCATGTCCCGGGCCTCGGCCACCCGCATTGTGGAAATTCTGGACGAGGAGAGCGACATTGCGGACGGCCCGAAGAATCTGAAAACCGTGAAAGACGGCTCTATTGTGTTTGAGAATGTGGACTTTAACTATAAAAAGTCTGACCGTACCTGCCTCTCCGGCGTCAGCCTGAACATAAAGCCCGGCCAAACCGTGGGCATTCTGGGGGGCACCGGCAGCGGCAAGTCCAGCCTGGTGCAGCTCATCCCCCGGCTTTACGACGTGCAGAAGGGCCGGGTGCTGGTTGGCGGCGAGGATGTGCGGGACTATCATGTGGAGTCCCTGCGGGAGGAGGTGGCCATGGTGCTGCAAAAGAACGAGCTGTTCTCTGGCACCATTAAGGAGAACCTGCGCTGGGGCGACGAGCACGCCACAGACCAGGACCTGGAGCGGGTGTGCCGCCTGGCCCAGGCCGACAGCTTTATCCGGGAGTTCCCCGACGGGTATGACACCTATATTGAGCAGGGGGGCACCAATGTGTCCGGCGGACAGAAGCAGCGGCTGTGTATTGCCCGTGCCCTGCTGAAAAAGCCCAAAATCCTCATTCTGGACGACTCTACCAGCGCGGTGGACACCCACACCGACGCCCTCATCCGGGAGGCCTTCCGGGAGGAGATTCCTGACACCACCAAGCTGATTATTGCCCAGCGGGTCTCTTCGGTGCAGGACGCGGACCAGATTATTGTGCTGGACGGGGGAACCATTGCCGATGTGGGCAGCCATGAGGAGCTGCTGAAGACCAGCGCCATTTATCGGGAAGTATACGAATCACAACAGAAAGGGGAGAGTGCAGATGCCTCCTAGAGGACCAGTGGGCGCGGCCTATGCCAAAAACAGGCCCAAAGCAAAAAATGGCGGAAAGGTGATTAAACGGCTTTTAAGCTATATGAGCCTGCCCAACCGCATCCGCATGGGGATTGTGTTCCTGTGCATTTTAGTCAGCGCCATGGCGGGGGTGGCAGGGTCCATGTTTCTTGAGACCCTCATCGACGGCTACATCGCCCCCCTGCTGGCCTCTCCCAACCCGGTGTTCACCGGGCTGCTGCGGGCCCTGGGCGCCATGGGGCTCATCTACCTGGTGGGCATTGCAGGCACCTTTACCTATAACTGGCTGATGGTGAGCATTTCCCAGGGCATTCTCAAGGACATACGGGACGACCTGTTTGCCCACATGCAAAAGCTGCCTATCAAGTATTTTGACACCCACACCCACGGCGACATGATGAGCCGCTACACCAACGACACCGACACCCTGCGGATGCTGGTCTCCCAGAGCATTCCCCAGCTGTTCAACACAGCCATTACCTTGGTTTCGGTGTTCTGCGCCATGGTGAGCACCAGCATTGCGCTGACTGCCCTGGTGCTGGCCATTGTGGCCCTCATGCTGTTTATGACCGGCAAAATCGGCCAGAGCTCCGGCAAATACTTCATGCGCCAGCAGAAGTCCCTAGGGGCTGTCAACGGGTATATTGAGGAGATGGTCACAGGGCAGAAGGTCATTAAGGTGTTCTGCCACGAGGAGAAGGCCAAGGAGGGCTTTGACCAGCTGAACCAGGCCTTGCGGGACGACTCGGCCAAGGCGCCAATGCCTTTGCCAACATTATGGGCCCGGTGATGAACAACATGGGCCACCTGCAATATGCCCTGATTGCCATTGCCGGGGGCGCCCTGGCCATTGGCGGGGCAGGAGGGCTCACCCTGGGGGGCATTGCGGCCTTTTTGCAGCTCTCCCGCAGCTTTACCATGCCCATTGGGCAGATTGGCCAGCAGTTCAACACCATTGTTATGGCCCTGGCCGGGGCAGAGCGCATCTTCGACCTGATGGATGAGCCCCCGGAGCAGGACGAGGGCTATGTCACCCTGGTTAACGCCAAAGAGGTAAACGGCCAGCTGACAGAGACCCCCGAGCACACAGGCCTTTGGGCCTGGAAGCACCCCCACAAGGAGGACGGCACGGTCACCTACCAGCGGCTGACCGGCCAGGTGGAGCTGCTGGACGTGGACTTTGGCTACAACGAGGAAAAGCTGGTGCTGCACAACATTGACATTGACGCCCAGCCGGGCAAAAAGATCGCCTTTGTGGGCGCCACCGGCGCGGGCAAAACCACCATCACCAACCTGATCAACCGCTTTTACGACATTGCCGACGGAAAAATCCGCTATGACGGCATCAATATCAACAAAATCAAAAAGCCGGACCTGCGCCGGTCTCTGGGCGTGGTGCTTCAGGACACCAATCTGTTCACCGGCACAGTGCGGGAGAACATTCGCTACGGCAAGCTGGACGCCACCGACGAGGAGGTGGAGGCCGCGGCCAAGCTGGCCAATGCCCACAGCTTTATCCGCCGCCTGCCCGACGGGTATGACACCATGCTCACCGGGGACGGAGGGAGCCTCTCTCAGGGCCAGAGGCAGCTGCTGAGCATTGCCCGGGCCGCTGTGGCCGATCCTCCTGTAATGGTGCTGGACGAGGCCACCTCCTCCATTGACACCCGCACAGAGCGGCTGGTGCAGCAGGGTATGGACGGCCTGATGCAGGACCGCACTGTGTTTGTCATTGCCCACCGGCTGTCTACCGTGCAGAACAGCGACAGCATTCTGGTGCTGGAGCTGGGCCGCATTATCGAGCGGGGCACCCACGAGGAGCTGATTGCCCAGCGCGGGAAGTATTATCAGCTGTACACAGGAGCGTTTGAGCTGGAGTAAAGGGGGGCGTGACCCTTTCGCAGACTTTCGTATCGGGGCGGGTATGCAGGCCTCCTATAAATCCCCTGAACGTAAATGAAATATAATGCGCAGTGGGACACTCCCCTCCCCCAGCCGGGTATGGACATTTTGCCGGGACTGTGCTATGATAATGAGAAACAACCTGTTATTGGAGTTGATCTTAATTGGATTTCAACGCTTTTGAGCTGATTCAGACTGCCTTGACCGCTGAGCTTGCCAAGCAGGGCTTTGAGGACCCCGCCCCCCTAGAGGACCCGGATGGCCGGGCCGTGATGTTTGTGGCCGAGGACGTGGCCTATAGCCTGCTGTACGCCGCAAAGCGCCAGAGCTTTGTGCTGCGCTCCACCTCGTTTAACGCGGAGGGAAAGCCCCAGCAGTGGCGGGAGCTCTCCGCATGGCTGTTTGACATGAAGACCGGCGAGCGGGCCGACGCGGAGAGCATTATCAACGACTTTCTCGAGGTGGTGCGGGGCCCCAAGCGGGTGGCCATTGTTCAGCAGCGCAAAAAAACCGCCAAGGGCGAAAACCGGGTGGTGGACCCCATGTTTTTTGTCAACCGCCTGGCAAGCCTGTTCCCGGAAATCAAGGACGCTTTGAACGAGGAGAAGATTGTGTATGGGCAGGTGCGGTACATCACCTTTTTGAAGGCCCATGTGCTGCCCCTGGCCGAGGACCTGTTGAAAAAGTATCCAGACAGCGAGCCTGCCGGCAAGCTGTGCGAGCTGCTGGATGATATGTATAAAAACGGGGACATGGACCTGCGCTCTATTGTAACCTATGAGTTTTTGAACGGCCTCTCTCAAGAGAGCTGGCAGGTGGTGCAGGGCAAGCTGGAGGGGGACCTGAAAAAGGTGGGCGGCTTCTCCCGCAAGCTGATCGGCAAAAACATCAAGCCCGAAAAGAAAAAGAAGCAGAAGGGAAAAAAGGTGGAGGCCCGGCTGTCATAGCCCCGGCGCCCCAGGAAAAACCCCGAAAAACCGGCCTGTCACCGCTTGACAGGCCCAGGGGTTTATGCTATACTGAAGATACCTCGAAAAGGGGTTTCTTTTTTTGCGCCCTTCTTTTTGAGGGAGGCTGGAGAACCGCCTTAGGCAAAACATCCAATGTATTATGGAGGTGCTGAAGAATGCGTGTGAAGATCGTGCTGGCCTGCACCGAGTGCAAGCAGCGCAACTATCTGACCAAGAAGAACAAGAAGAACGACCCGGACAGGCTGGAAATGAACAAATACTGCCGGTTCTGCCGGAAGCACACCCTGCACAGGGAAACCAAGTAAGGAGCAAACGGCATGGCGGATAACGAGAAGAACAGCGGCAAAAAGCCCAACGGCCTTGTCTCCTTTGGCAAAAAGACCGCAAAATTTGTAAAGGACTGCAAGGGTGAGATCAAAAAGATCGTGTGGCCCACGCCCAAGGCGGTGTTCAAAAACACCGGGGTGGTGCTGGCAACCATTATCGTGCTGGGACTGTTCGTGTTTTTGCTGGACACGGCCTTTATGAACCTGCTGGGCCTGGTAATGAACGTGGCCACCTAAGGCCCGCGTGAACTTTTTCTTTAAGAGGAGGACACA
>NZ_JBQISV010000034.1:0-10387 GCF_056800975.1 Acutalibacter sp. | reverse complement strand
TTGGGCCTGGTGATGAATGTGGCGGCATAAAGCCCCGCCCCGTTTGAAGAGACAAGCCGGAAACGTTTGGAGGTAGCTATGGCGGAGGACGCGAAATGGTATGTGGTGCATACCTACTCGGGATATGAAAACAAGGTAGCCTCAAACCTGGAAAAGACGGTGGAGAACCGTCAGCTGCAAGAGCTCATTCAGGAGATCCGGGTGCCCACCGAACAGGTGACGGAGATCACCGACGACGGCAGGCGCAAGGAGGTCGAGCGAAAGATCTTCCCGGGCTATGTCATCGTCAAAATGATCATGACCGACGAGAGCTGGTACGCTGTGCGGAATATCCGGGGCTGCACCGGCTTCGTGGGGCCCTCCTCCAAGCCCATCCCCCTTACCGAGGCCGAGGTGGCCCGGCTGGGCATTGACAAGCGCGAGTTTGAGGTAAGCTACCAGGTGGGCGACTCGGTGAACATCACCGACGGACCCCTGGAGGGCTTTATCGGCGTGGTGGAGGAGCTGGACCCGGAGAAAAACCGGGTGCGGGTTACAGTCTCTATGTTTGGCCGGGACACCCCGGTGGAGCTGGAGCTGGACCAGGCCGAGCCCATTGGCTGACAGCAGAACAGCAAAAGGTTTTAGAAGCGAGTGAGGCCCGGCGGCAGCGCCAGGCTTCTCCGTGGGAGGTATGGGTAAAATTTCTTCTGCCCCTACCGCTATCACCACAATATTTGGAGGTAATGTAAAAATGGCACAAAAGGTAACGGGCTTTATCAAGCTCCAAATCCCTGCCGGAAAAGCCACTCCGGCCCCCCCTGTGGGCCCTGCTTTGGGCCAGCACGGCGTTAATATTATGGCGTTTACCAAGGAGTTCAACGAGCGCACCAAAAACGATGTGGGGCTGATCATCCCCGTGGTCATCACTGTGTACGCTGACCGCTCCTTTACCTTCGTCACCAAAACGCCTCCCGCGGCCGTGCTCATCAAAAAGGCCTGCGGCATTGACACCGCCTCCGGTGAGCCCAACAAGAAGAAGGTGGCCAAAATCACCAAGGAGCAGATACAGAAGATTGCCGAGACCAAGATGCCTGACCTGAACGCGGGCTCTTTGGAAGCGGCTATGAGCATGATCGCCGGCACCGCCCGCAGCATGGGCGTTGAAGTGGCAGACTAAGGGAAGGGGGAAGCTGCAATGAAACACGGAAAGAAGTACAGAGAGAGCGCAAAGCTCATTGACCGTCAGAAGCTTTACGACACCGCAGAGGCCCTGGACCTTTGCGTCAAGACCGGCACCACAAAGTTTGACGAGACCGTGGAGCTGCATGTGAAGCTGGGCGTTGACGGCCGTCACGCGGACCAGCAGGTGCGCGGCGCGGTGGTTCTGCCCAATGGCACGGGCAAAAAGGTGCGGGTGCTGGCCATCTGCAAGGGCGACAACATTGAGGCCGCCCAGGCCGCTGGCGCCGACTATGTGGGCGCTGAGGAAATGGTTCAGAAGATTCAGTCTGAGGGCTGGATGGACTTTGACGTGGTGGTTACCTCGCCTGACATGATGGGCCTGGTGGGCCGTTTGGGCCGGGTGCTGGGCCCCCGGGGCCTGATGCCCAACCCCAAGGCCGGCACTGTGACCCCGGACATTGGCCGGGCTGTGCAGGAGGCCAAGGCAGGTAAAATTGAGTACCGCCTGGACAAGACCAACATCATCCACTGCCCCATCGGCAAGATTTCCTTTGGCTCTGAGAAGCTGGCGGAGAACTTCAACACCCTGATGGACGCCATTGTCAAGGCCAAGCCCGCTGCGGCAAAGGGCCAGTATGTGCGTTCCTGCACCGTGGCCGCTACCATGGGCCCTGGCATCAAGATCAATCCCGCGAAGTTCATCTGATGTTTGTATAAAAAAGGCGTCTCAGCTGTGAGACGTCTTTTTCTTTAGCCAGCGGATGGCACAGGCAGCGAAGTAAACCAGCCACCCGGTAAAGCTGCCCAGAAGAATCAGCCCGGCTATGCCCAAAGGGTAGAGGTAGAGGAGATTTTCCCCGACGACCAGAAACGCCCCGTAAACTACCGCCATGACCAGGGCACCAAAAGCAGCGGGCAGCAGCTTGGGCAGGATGGGTTTGGTGCGAAAGCACAGCCAAAGCTGGCCGGTAAAGGTCAGAAGCACTGGAAGCACAAAGTAGCAGAAGCCGAACCAATCGGTGAACATGTATGCGATTAATGAAATGCCTGGTGAATCCAGCATAAAAGCACACTCCTTCCCCTTTTCTCTCAGTGTAGCATAACAACAGGCCCAGGACAAGCGGGGAGGAAAAACCGTAAGATTTCTGTAAGGCAAACGGATTTGAAAGGATTGGAGGAATCACAATGTTTCGACCCATGCGCAGATTTAAGCAGCAGCTGAACCAAGAGGAGAGCTGGGCTGTTCTGGAACGGGGCACCTCTGGGGTCCTGGCCCTGGCAGGGGACGGAGGCTACCCCTATGCGGTGCCCATCAGCTACGCCCTGGACGGGGAGCGGCTCATCTTCCACTGCGCCAAAAGCGGCCACAAGCTGGACGCCATTGCCCGGTGTCCAAAGGGCTCCTTCTGTGTCATTGACCAGGACCAAGTGGCGCCTGAAAAGTTCACCACCTACTTCCGCAGCGTCATTGCCTTTGGGGTGATCCGGGTGCTGGAGGGGGAGGAGGCCCTGGCCGCTGCCCATAAGCTGGCGGCCCGGTACTGCCCCCAGGACGACGGCTCGGCCAGGGCCCGGGAGATTGCGGACAGCCAGGGCAGGCTCTGTGTGCTGGAAATGAAAATAGAACACATGACCGGAAAGCAGGCAAAGGAAATGATGGGGAATAAGGCTTGACATCCCCCACGGCATGTGCTATAATAATCAAGCTGTCCAACCAAAGACAGCAGGCGTCCGCATAGCCGGACTGAAACGGGAAACCAGCCTGCCGAGGGAAGATAAGCGTGTGGAAACGGGGGATTCCCCCATTCATTTGCTTGATTTCCAGCGCCTTTCCCGGCCTTTCCTCCGGGAGAGGCGCTTTTGATTTGGACTGACCCCATATAACGGAGGTGAAACAAATTGCCCAGCGAGAAAATTCTGGAACAGAAAAAGCAGCAGGTCAGCGAGCTCTGCGAGGCCTTTAAGGGGGCCAATGTGGGCGTGCTGGTCAACTACAGCGGCATCAGCGTGGAGAAGGACACCAAGCTCCGCAAGGAGCTGCGGGAGGCCGGCTGTGAGTACAAGGTGGTGAAGAACACCCTGCTGTCCCGCGCCTTTCAGGAGGCGGGGATTGACGGCCTGGACGAGCACCTGAAGGGCTCTACCGCCATTGCCTACAGCGACAAGGGCTACACCGAGGCCCCGAAAATCCTCTCTGACTATATCAAGGCCAACCCCAACACCACCTTTGCGGTAAAGGCCGGCTTTATTGACGGCGGCGCAGTGGATGCCACGGGAATTGAGGAGCTGGCCAAGCTCCCGCCCAAGGAGGTCCTTCTGGCACAGGTGCTCGGCGGCTTGAACGGCCCCATCCAGGGTATGGCCAATGTGTGCAGCGGTGCGCTCCGCAGCCTGGTTATTGCTCTCAACGCCATTGCCGAGAAGCAGTCTGCCTGATTTTTTTCAAGCAGATTCTGAGGAAGTCACAAAATTTCTGTATCTTTCACTGAAAAATAATTTGATATTTTGGAGGAAATTACCATGTCTGAGAAAGTCACCAACCTGATTGAAGAAGTCAAGGCTCTTACTGTTCTGGAGCTCTCCGAGCTGGTCAAGGCTCTCGAGGAGGAGTTCGGCGTGTCCGCTGCCGCTCCCGCCGCCGTTGCCGTTGCCGCTCCCGCCGCCGCTGCTCCCGCTGCTGAGGAGAAGACCGAGTTTGACGTCATCCTGAAGTCTGCTGGCGCCAACAAGATCAACGTCATCAAGGTGGTTAAGGACGCTGCCGGTCTGGGCCTGAAGGAGGCCAAGGCTCTGGTGGACGAGGCTCCCAAGGCTGTGAAGGAGGGCATCTCCAAGGAGGACGCCGAGGCTCTGAAGGCCAAGCTGACTGAGGCTGGCGCTGAGGTGGAGCTGAAGTAAGGCTTGCCCAAATGAACGGGAATATAAGAGGGACGGGCGGGGTAACCTGCCCGTTTCTTGCTATTTGAGGGAGGTATCGCTATGAAAACCACAGTGACGGTGCTGCGCTGTGGGTTTGCCAACGCCTATCTGCTGCGGGGCCAGGGCGGCAGCGTGCTGGTAGATACCGGCACGGCCCGCTACCGGCAGCTGGTGCTGGAAGCCTGCCGCGCCGCCCGGGTACGGCTGATCCTGCTGACCCATGGCCACTGCGACCATTGCCAGAACGCCGCGTTTCTCTCCGGCGAGTTGGGTTGTCCGGTGGGCATCAGCCGAGAGGACGCGGACCTGCTGGCCCAGGGCGAACGGCGGCGGGTGTATGGCAGGGGGCTTTGGGGCCGGCTTTATGCCGCTGCCAGCAACCACACCATACAGACGCAGGAGATCCCGCCGGTACACCCCCATGTATTTTTGACAGAGGGCATGGACCTTGCTCCCTATGGCGTTGCGGGGAGGGTGGTGGCCCTGCCAGGACACACGGCTGGCTCGATGGGCGTGTTGCTGGCAGATGGCGCCCTATTGGCCGGAGATGCCGCCCAAGGCCTGGGGCCGGTTACAGGGCCTTGGTGCTGGGAAGACTTCACCGCCGCTCAGGCCAGTATGCAGCGGTTGAAAAGGCTGGCAAAGAAGAGGCCGCGGTGTGGTCACGGGTTTTAATGTTTAATTGTGAATATATTGTTAACTTTTTGAAATAAGCTTGCATTTTCCAGCAAGACATGCTAGAATGTAACCAATTTGTAACACTTGTAATTAAAATGCAATCTTCAATAGACATAATATGCCGTCATAACAGCGGCAGGGAGGCGCGGCATGAGCCGGAGACTGACAGGAAAATTCCTTCCGTTCTTTTTTGTTTTGATCGTGACCGTAGGCTTGATTGCCGTGCTGAGCGCGGCCAGCCGGGTCAGCCCGGAGGAGGCCATGGACCGGTACATAAGCCAGACCCAGACCCAGCAGCAGGAGCCCCGGGGCATCTCGGCTCCGGCAGTGGGAGAGCCGGGGATTCCCCTGGTGGCCAGCGCAGCGGCCTTTGGGGCGCTGGCGGCAATCCCGGTGTTAGGGCTGCTGGCCTTTGCCTGGGCGTCCCGGAGACGGCAGCGGCAGGCAGCGGCCCGGGCAGTTGCCCGGGAGCGGCGGCGGAGCAGCCGGTCCCGGCAGGGCACATCGCTGCAAGGCAGTCTGGGTGAAAAATATTACAGAGTATAAGGGTTTTCGTCCTTTCATATTTTACCTCGAATTGGGCCGGCTGATTTAGCCGGCTCAATTTTTTTGTGGGGACTGGGGATGGGAAGGAGTCCCCTTTCCCGCGATTGTCTCTGCTCCCTGCTTTCCCTCAAAAAACTATACTTGACAAAGCTCGATTTTTTTCGTATAGTAAGTACATTGCGTTTGCATCTGTAAAAGGCCGCGCTTTCAAGGAGGTCCGCGGCCATAAAAGCGGCCCGGTTTTGCACTGCTCCGGCCCGTCCATGCTGGACTTCACTCTGGCGGACGGGACCAGAAAATCCTTTGCGGGAGGCAGCGTGTTCCATTCCGGGCTGGGTTATGTTGTGAATAACGAAAGACACGCAACCTAATTCTACTACCCACCAGCAGCGTTTACAGCGCCCGCTCCATTCGCCGCCGAAATGTCGGCAGATTGCCCCCACAGGCAGCTTTCAGCCCCACCCACAGCCATAGAAAAAGGCGCAGGGTCTCGCTGGCAGCAGCTCGCGGGCCGCTTTCTGGCTGACACCGGCAGCTTTGAGGCGCGAATAAGGTCCAGCGCTTGCGCTGGTGGTGGCCGCAAAGGAGACATGCAAATCATGGGTCAGTCTATTATTTCGCTGAAAGACATCGCTGTGTCCTACGATGGCGAGCAGGTGCTGTCCGGCTTTGGGCTGGACATTCACGACGGGGAGTTCGTGACCCTTCTGGGCCCCTCGGGCTGTGGCAAAACCACGGTGCTGCGCACCATCGGCGGCTTTATCAAGCCGGACGCGGGCGAGGTCTTTTTTTATGGCGAAAACATCACCCAGCTCCCCCCGCACAAGCGGGAGGTCAACACCATTTTTCAAAAGTACGCCCTGTTTCCCCACCTCAATGTGTACGACAACATTGCCTTTGGCATGAGGCTGAAGGGAAGGCCCGAAAAAGAGGTTAAAAAAACCGTTCACGAAATGCTTGCCATGGTGAACCTCTCCGGCTATGCCCACAGGGGGGTCAGCCAGCTCTCTGGCGGGCAGCAGCAGCGGGTGGCCATGGCCCGGGCCCTGGCCAACGAGCCCAAGGTGCTGCTGCTGGACGAGCCCCTCTCCGCCCTGGACCTGAAGCTGCGCAAGGACATGCAGGTGGAACTGAAAAAGATTCAGCAGCAGACAGGCATTACCTTTGTGTTTGTCACCCACGACCAGGAGGAGGCCCTGTCCATGTCAGACCGGGTGGTGGTGATGGACGGAGGCGTCATTCAGCAAATCGGCTCTCCCACCGACATTTACAACGAGCCGGAGAACGCCTTTGTGGCGGACTTTATCGGCGAGTCCAATATTCTGGACGGGCTGATGCTTCAGGACTATGAGGTGCGCTTTGCCGGGCACCGGTTCCCCTGCCTGGACAAGGGCTTTGGCACCAACACCCCGGTGGACGTGGTCATCCGGCCCGAGGACATTGACGTGGTTCAGGCGGACTCCACCCACATTACCGGGGAGGTCACCAATGTCACCTTCAAGGGGGTGCACTATGAGATCATTGTGGACGTGGCGGGCTTCAAGTGGATGATCCAGTCCACGGACTGCCGGGAGGTGGGGGACCGCATCGGCCTCTCCCTGACCCCGGACGACATCCATGTAATGGCCAAGTCGGAATATTCCGGCCAGTTCGGCGACTACAGCACCTTCTCGGACGAGATGGAGGAGGACATGGCCGCCAGCGGAGGAGAGGAGGGCGCAGGCAATGAAGACGAACTCTAAGCTCCTCTCCGCCCCCTACACGGTGTGGATGACGGTTTTTATTGTGCTGCCCATGGTGCTGGTGGCATGGTTTGCCTTTACAGATAAGTCCGGGGCCTTCACACTGGACAATATCCTCAGCGTGGGGCAATACTCCAATGTGTTCCTCCGGTCCATCTGGCTGGGGGCGGTGGCAACCGCGGTGTCGCTGGTGATGGGCTATCCTCTGGCCTATATTATCTCCCGCCTGCCTGCCAAGCGTCAGAGCGTTATGGTGATGCTGGTGATGCTGCCCATGTGGATGAACTTTCTGCTGCGCACCTACGCCTGGATGACCCTTTTGGAGGACAACGGGCTCATCAACGCTGCCCTTGCCGCCCTGGGCCTGCCCAAAGTCCACATGATCAACACGGCCGGGGCTGTGGTGCTGGGCATGGTGTATAACTACATCCCCTACATGATTCTGCCCCTGTACTCGGTGCTGACCAAAATTGACCCCAGCGTGATTGAGGCCGCCCAGGACCTGGGCGCGGATGACAAAAAGGTCTTTTTGAAGGTTGTGGTGCCCATGAGTATGCCCGGGGTCATCTCTGGGGTGACCATGGTGTTTGTGCCTGCGGTAAGTACCTTCATCATCTCCAAAATGCTGGGGGGCGGGGGCAACCTGCTGATTGGCGACTTGATTGACATGCAGTTTTTAGGCAGCGCCTACAACCCCAATCTGGGCTCTGCCATCTCCCTGGTGCTTATGGTGATTATCCTCATCTGCATGGGCATTATGAACCAGTTTGACGATGGAGAGGAAGTCAATGCGGGAGGAGGGATGCTGCTGTGACCAAGGCAATGGGACGGGTCTACACCCTTTTGATTTTCCTGTTTCTCTACGCGCCGATTCTGGTGCTCATTGTGTTCTCCTTCAACGACACAGAGACTGCCAGCCGCACGGTGTTCAGCGGCTTCTCCCTGAAATGGTATCAGAAGCTGTTTGAAGACCGGCTGATTCTGGAGGCTCTGCGGAACACCCTGCTTATTGCCGTGGCAGCTGCCGCGGCGTCTACGGTGCTGGGCACCATGGCGGCCATTGGCATCAGCTCCATGAAGCGCCTGCCCAAGCGGGTGATGATGAACATCACCAACTTTCCCATGGTGAACCCGGAGATTGTCACCGGCGTGTCCATGATGCTGCTGTTTGTGTTCACTGTGGGGCTGTTCGGGGGGCGCAGCCTGGGCATGGCGTCCATTATCGCGGCGCACATCACCTTTTGTCTGCCCTATGTCATCCTCTCGGTGCTGCCCAAGCTCCGGCAGATGGACCCGGCTCTGTATGAGGCGGCTCAGGACCTGGGCTGTCCCCCGGTAAAAGCCTTTTTCAAGGTGGTGCTGCCGGAAATCATGCCCGGGGTGGTCACCGGCATGATTATGGCCTTCACCCTGTCTATTGACGACTTTGTTATCAGCTACTTCACCAGCGGCACCACCCAAACCCTGCCCATCTATATTTATTCCATGACCCGCAAACGAGTGAGCCCGGAGATCAACGCTTTGTCCACCGTGCTGTTTGTGGTGGTGATGGCTTTGCTGATTATCGTCAACACCCGCAACGCCAAGGCGAACCGGCAGATCAAGGAAATGGAGGAGGATGGGTGAAAATGAAACGCTTCACTGCATTTTTTCTGCTGGCCCTGACGCTCTGGGGGGGCATGCTGTCCCCCGCTGCCCGGGCGGACAGCGGGGAGGCTCCCAGCCGGGGGGTCACCATCAATGTGTATAACTGGGGCGAATACATCGCCAACGGCACGGATGAGTCCATGGATGTGAACGCGGAGTTTACCCGGCGCACAGGCATTCAGGTCAACTACACCACCTTTGACAGCAACGAGTCCCTTTACTCCAAGCTGGCAGGGGGCGGGGCGGACTATGACATCATCATCCCCTCAGACTATATGGTCTCCCGGCTGATTGACGAGGGAATGCTGGCCCAGCTGGATTTTGAGAATATTCCCAACTTCTCCTATATCGACCCCCAGTTCCGCAACCCGGACTATGACCCGGAGAACCTCTACTCTGTCCCCTACACCTGGGGGGTGGTGGGCGTCTTCTACAATACAGAGTATGTGGAGGAGGTCACCAGCTGGAACGCCCTGTGGGACGACCGGTACGCCGGTAAGATTCTCATGTTCGACAACCCCAGGGACAGCTTTGCCATTGCCCAGTTCATGCTGGGGCAGAATGTGAACGGCACGGAAGAGCAGGACTGGCAGGAGGCAGCAACGCTGCTGAAGCAGCAGAAGCCCCTGCTGCAGGCCTATGTTATGGACCAGATTTTTGACAAGATGGAGAGCGGCGAGGCCTGGCTGGCCCCCTATTATGCCGGGGACGCGGCGATTCTGGTGGACAACTCGGACAACATTGCCTTTGCCGTGCCAGAGGAGGGCACCAACTTCTTTGTGGACGCTATTTGTGTGCCTGCTACGGCCAGCCACAAGAAGGAGGCGGAGGAGTACATCAATTTTCTCTGCGACCCGGAGATTGCCGGGGCCAACATGGACTATGTAGGCTATTCCACCCCGGAGACCGCCGCCAAGGCCTATCTTGACCCGGAGGTGGTGGAGAGCCCCCTGTACTACCCGGACCAGGAGACCCTGGACAAGACCCAGGTCTTTGTGAACCTGCCTGAAGGAACCTCCGCCCTGCTGGACAAGCTGTGGGCAGAGGTAAAAATGGGCGGGCCGGGGGAATCGGCGCTGCTGGTGGCCATTATCATGGGCTTTTTGGCGGTATATATCGCCATTATCATCTATAAGCGGAGAAAACGAAAGAGAGAGCTGGCATAAAGCGAGCGGGGCGGGCCCTGGGGCCTGTCCCGCTCTTTTGCTTTTGCCGGCTGGGGGACTGTTATGCGGCGGCCCTTGGCACACGGGCCCATATTGGCAATACCGCACACGACGCTTTCCGTGGGTAGCGGAGCCCGAGGCTCCGTCTCGTCTGTTCTCGACTCGTTGGGGGACAGAATAGTCTCTCCACCTGACTTTGAGCCAAGCAGTCGGGACTCCTCCCCAACGTTCAGGACTTAAGGGCATTGCCGGGTATCCGCTTCGCCGCCGCTGAATGAGAACCCCTTACGGTAAATGTCCCACCGGGCGATTTTTGCAAATATATTTTTTGTCCGCGTTTCATTTTTCTCTTGACAGTCTCGCAAAATGATATTATAATAATATCGTAATGCAATCAACATAATCAAGAGTGAAAAGGGGAATACCTATGGAAAAATATTTATTTACTTCAGAGTCGGTAACAGAAGGGCATCCAGATAAAATGTGCGATCAGATATCTGATGCGATTCTTGATGCGCTCGTAGC
>NZ_JBQISV010000033.1:0-22117 GCF_056800975.1 Acutalibacter sp. | reverse complement strand
GGGTTTTGATAAGGGAGGCCTCGGTGTAGCGGGGTGGGGGCTGGGTGAAGTGCTGGCTCCCCTTCAGCTCCCGGACCTTCAGCTTCATGCCCTCCTCCAGGGGGGGCAGGTCCTTGCCGGCCTTCTCCTCCTCGTCCTTGCTCTCCTCATACAGGGCGGTGAAGCCGTCGAAGGCCACATGGAAGCCGCTGGCCTTGAAAATATATTTTCCCGCCAGAATATTGGCCTGGGTGGTGTTGAGCACACAGTTGGCCATCTGGCTGGACAGGAAACGCTCCCAGATGAGCTTGTAGAGCTTATACTGGTCCGGGGTCAGGGAGTCCTTGACCTGCTCGGGGGTCAGGCTGATGGTGGAGGGACGGATGGCCTCGTGGCCGTCCTGGGCATTGGCCCGGGACTTGAAATGCCGGGGCTTGGGAGGCAGGTATTTCTCCCCCCAGCGGCCCTCGATAAACTGGGCCGCGTCCCGGATGGCGTCCTCTGAGATGCGCAGGGAGTCGGTACGCATGTAGGTGATGAGGCCCACGGCCCCCTGGCCCTCGATGTCCACGCCCTCATACAGCTCCTGAGCGGCCCGCATGGTGCGGTAGGCCTGAAAGCCCAGCTTGCGGCTGGCCTCCTGCTGCAGGGTCGACGTGATGAAGGGGGGCGCGGGCTGGCGGCTGCGCCTGCCCTTTTTCACCGGGCCCACCACAAAGTCCTCGTTCTCCAGCTCTTTGAGAATGCCGTCGGCCTGCCCGCCGGAGGTGATCTCAATTTCTCCGTTTGCGTCGCCGTAAAAGGCGGCGGGGAACAGGGACCGGGAGGGCGGGGCGGTGAGCCGGGCGTCGATGCTCCAATACTCCTTGGGCACAAAGGCGCGGATCTCCTCCTCCCGGTCCACAATCATCCGCACGGCCACAGACTGCACCCGGCCCGCGGAGAGCCCCTTGCGGATGGTCTTGACCAGAAAGGGGCTGAGGGTGTAGCCCACCAGCCGGTCCAGAATGCGCCGGGCCTGCTGGGCGTTTACCAGGTCCATGTCAATGGTGCGGGGATGGGCCATGCCCTCGGCCACCCCGGTTTTGGTGATCTCGTTAAAGGTCACCCGGTCCGGGGCGTCCTCGTCCAGCTTTAAAATGTATGCCAGATGCCAGGAGATGGCTTCGCCCTCCCGGTCCGGGTCCGTGGCCAGCAGCACCCCGTCCGCGTCGGCGGCAGCGGCTTTCAGGTCCTTCACCAGCTGCTCTTTGCCCTTGATAATGGTGTATTTGGGCTTGAAATGGTCCTTCACGTCCACGCAGAGCCTGGCCTTGGGCAGGTCCCGCACATGGCCCATGGAGGCCACCACCTTGTAGTCGGGACCCAGATATTTCTGTATGGTCTTCGCCTTGGAGGGCGACTCCACAATCACTAATTTCGACATAATCCTATCCTTTACCTCATTCAATATTCTCGGGAGCCTGCCCGGGCATAGCGTCTGCCCGGACCCTGCTCCACCTGGCCCGCCAGCTCCATTCGGGCCAGCAGAGTCAGCAGCGTGCCGGCCGGCATGCCGGTGGCGTCGGCCAGCTCCTCCACGGTCCGGCTCCGGTTTTCCAGCGCGGCCAGCACCTGCTCCTCCCTTGACCCGGTGGCTGCCGGAACGCCGGCGTCCTGCAAAACCGCCTCTCCCCTCGTCCTGGGGGGATGGGGTGGGAACGCCGCCGGAGGCCCCTGAGGGGCCGGCCTGTTTTTCTCGGGCCTGTGCCCGGGGAAGGGAGCCGGTTGGGGCGGCTCTCCCTGCGCAGGAGGGGAAGCCGGGGACACGCCGAACAGCTGGGGCCACTGCTCGAACAGCTCCCAGCCCCGGGCGATGGGCGCGGCCCCTTCGGCCAGCAGCCTGCGGCTGCCGGTATAGGCCGGGTCCCCTGGGGGGCCGGGGTAGACAAACAGCCGCCGGCCCTGCTTGGCGGCGTGGCGGGCATAGATCATGCTGCCGCTCTTCTCCCCCACCTGCACCAGCACCACGGCCTGGCACATGCCGGTGATGAGCCGGTTGCGCAGATGAAACCCGCCCTGGGCCGGGGTCCGCTGGGAAAAATACTCGGAGAGGAGTGCGCCGCCCATTCTCAGCTGGCGGCGGCGCAAGGCGGCGTTTTTGGCCTGATAGGGGCTGGAAAGGTCCACGGGCATAACCGTGACCGTGCGGCCCCCGGCCATCAGCGCGCCCTCAATGGCGGCGTTGTCCGCGCCGGGAGCCATGCCGCTGACCACCACCGCCCCGGCGGAGGACAGCCCCTGGCCCAGCTCTCTGGCCGCGGCCAGACCGGCCTCTCCGGCCTTGCGGGCCCCGGCCACCGCCACCCAGGGCTTGCCGGACAGCAGGCTCAGGTCACCCTGTGTATACAGTACCGCAGGAGGGTCAGAAATATTCCTTAAGCCTGGGGGATATTTCTCACTCTCCGGCGTGAGCACGCCCCAGCCCAGCCGCAGGGCGTATTCCAGCCGGGCCAGCGCAGCCTGGGGCGGAAAGGCGGTAAGGGCCTCCATATGTCTTGGGGTGATATAGTCCAGGGTCCGCCAGCCCCCGGCCCCTGCCCGGTAAAAGCCTTCCAGTCCGCCGGGGTAGCTTTGATAGATATGCCAGGGGACGCCGCTGCCCTCTCCGAAGGCGTTTTGCAGCCACAGCCAGAACACCGTGTTATCCATGCTCAGCGGCCTCCTCTCGCCAGCTCCCACAGCAGCACAGTGGCTGCCGCCGCCGCGTTCAGGGACTCCGCCCGGCCTTTCATGGGGATGGTCACCAGGCTGTCGCAGAGCCCGGCGGCCTCCGCCGTCAGGCCGCTGCCCTCGTTGCCAATCAACACGCTGTGCCTGCCGCGGCGGAAGTCTACCTCTGTCACCGGGCGGGCGTTTGGGTGGGGCACCGCCCCGTGGGACATGTAGCCCTGGCCCCGCAGCAGGGCAAACAGCCGCTGGGCTGAGGACACCGTGGAGAGCCCCAGCCGGAACACCGCCCCCATGGAGGCACGCAGGGCCTTGGGGGACAGGGGGTCGCAGCAGTCCCCCAGGAGAAAGACCCGGAACTGCCCCAGGGCCTCTGCCGTGCGCAGAATGGTCCCCAGATTCCCCGGGTCCTGGAGGTTTTCCAGCACCAGGCAGGGAGGGCCATCCTCCAGCCCGGCCTCCCCTGCCAGTCCCTGGGGGCGGCGGCACACGCAGAACACCCCCTGGGGCGTTTTCGTGTCAGCCAGCAGCTGGGCCACCGGGGGCTCGATCTGATATGCCTTGTCCGCTGCCTGAAGGAGGGGGGTCAGGTATTCCCTGTACTTCTCCAAGGCCTCGGGGGTGAAGAAGCAGGCTTGGATCTCCAGCCCGGAAAGGGCCGCGTCCTGGCAAAGGCGCGCGCCCTCGCAGAGAAAGAGCCCGCTCTCCCGACGGGCCCGGGCTGAGGAGCCCAGCGCCGCGGCCTTACGCGCCGTGGGGCTGCGGCGGCTGGCGATGATTTCATATTTCAATTTTACCGCCTCCCTTCTGGCGCGCTCTCTGTCCCGCTGCAATGGGAAACGCCCAAGGCAGCTCTGCCTCAGGCGTGATTTGCAAATTGATCCGGCAGGTTTCGCCCGGGCTCTGTCCGCTTTTACAGCGCGGCCTTTGCCTTTTCTACCAGCGCAGTAAAGCCCTGGGGGTCGGCAATGGCGATCTCGGAAAGCATCTTCCGGTTCAGGGTGACGCCCGCCTTTTTCATGCCGTTCATAAAGGTGGAATAGTTCATGCCGTTCATGCGGCAGCCAGCGGAGATGCGGGTAATCCACAGCTGGCGGAAGTCCCGCTTGCGCTGCTTGCGGCCAATATAAGCATAGTTGCCGGACTTCATGACGGCCTGTTTGGCCATTTTAAAATGCCGACTTTTGGAACCCCAGTAGCCCTTTGCCAGCTTCAGTACCTTTTTTCTTCTCTTGCGCGTCATCAGCGCGCCCTTTACTCTAGCCATTTCTTCTCAATCCTTTCCCGGCGGACGCCGGCTTCATTCAGCTCTTTTTTTCACAAAAACCCTTGCTCCGGTCTGTTTTGGGCTTATTTATAGGGCAGCATCCGCTTGACCGCGGCTGTGTTGGTCTTGTCGGTAACCGTGGTGCCCCGGGCGTGGCGCTTGACCTTGGGGGTCTTGCCATGGCCGTTGAACAGATGGCTGGTGAACGCGTGGGCGCGGATCACCTTTCCGTTTTTGGAGAGCTTGAAGCGCTTTTTTGCGCCGCTATGTGTTTTGAGCTTCGGCATATTTATTCCTCCTTAGGTTTTATGGCCCGCAGGGGCGGGCCTTATTTTACGGGCTTTGGCACAAGGAACATCAGCATGGTGCGGCCCTCCAGCTTGGGCTGGCGCTCCACGTTGGCCACCTCGGCCATGGCCTCGGCAAAACGGCGCATAATGTCCTGGCCCAGCTCCGGGTGGCCCATCTCCCGGCCCCGGAAGCGGATGGACGCCTTCACCTTGTTGCCCTCTGCGATAAAGCGGACCGCGTGGTTCTTCTTGGTCTCAAAGTCGTGGGTGTCAATGTTCAGCGACAGCCGCACCTCTTTGATCTCCACCACCCGCTGGTTCTTCCGCTGCTCCTTTTCCCGCTTGCTCTGCTCGAACCGGAACTTGCCGTAATCGATGATCTTGCATACAGGCGGGGTGGCCTGGGGGGCGATCTTCACCAGGTCCAGATTCTTCTGCTCTGCCAGCTCCATGGCCTTTTTCGCGGGCATAATGCCCAGCTGCGAGCCGTCGGAATCAATGACCCGGAGCTCCTTGTCCCGGATCTGCTCGTTGATCTGTAGCTCCTTGCTGCTAATAGTTCAGCACCTCCATCAAGAGATATCCTCAAACCTTACCGATCACAAAAGGAAAAAGCGGACGGAGAACCCGCCCGCAGAGCAATATGTCAGAAGCAGCCCTGTTTATGGGGCCTTCTGAAAGCCATATTGACCTGTGACGGTGTACCGCACGGGTGGGAGACCCTGCAAGAGGCAGAACTCCACTTCCTTTTCCATGGTCGATTATACTACAGCCCAGGGGCTTTGTCAAGCCCTTTGGGCGGGGAATGGAAAAAAAGGCTTGACAAAGCCCCCCGCATGGGTTACACTGTAGTCTGTAAACAGCCGGGCGCGCCCCGGCGTAATCAGGAGGCAAGAAACCGGATTATGTGCACTTCTTTTGCTTTGAGGTTGAGGAACGAATAAGGGTCCGGCAAAATTCCCTGGCGGCGGACTCCGCCAACGGCTGCTTTGCTGTGCCCTTCTTTCGGCCAATTTCAGCGAAAGAGGTGCTTTTTTCATGCCCAAAAATCATAAGCATGACCGCTCCGGCTGTTCCTATGGAGCCGGGCGTTCCCAGCCGCCAAAGATAAACCGGGGCCGGTATGCTCCTGAGCCGCCCCTATCTGTCAGCCAGAATTTTCTTACCAGCGGCACGGTCATCCGCCGGCTGCTGGCCCAGACGGATATCGGCCCCCAGGACCTGGTGGTGGAGATTGGCCCGGGCAAGGGGCACATCACCCGGGAGCTGCTGCCCCGGTGCCGCCAGGTGCTGGCCGCGGAGCTGGACCCTGCCCTATGCGCCCGCCTGCGGGAGCGTTTTGCCGGAGAGCCCCGCTTGCGGCTGGTGGAGGGGGACTTTCTGGCCATGCCCCTGCCCCGGGGACCCTATAAGGTGTTTGCCAACATCCCCTTCTCCCGCACCACGGACATTCTCCGCCGTCTCACCGGCGCGGCCCCGCCCCCGCTGGCTGCCTGGCTGGTGGTGGAGCGGGGAGCCGCCCTGCGCTTTCAGGGCAGGGCCGGTCTGGCGGCTATGAGCCTGGCCCCCTTTTTTCAGCTGCGGGTGGCGGCTGTGATTCCCCGCGCCCAGTTCCACCCCAGTCCCCGGGTGGACGCCGCTCTGCTGGAGCTGCGGCTCAGGCCCCGGCCCGACCTGCCTCTGGGCCAGCGGGAGGCGTTCCGGCGGTTTTTGCACCAGGGCCTGGAACGGGGGCCTTGCAGTCTGCTGACCAAGCGGCAGATTGCGGCGGCGCTGCGCCGGGAGGGACTGCCCCTGCCGGGAGAGGACGCTAACCTGAAATATGTCCAATGGCTCTGCCTGTTTCGATATGGAAGGGAGCTGGGGTTGTTTTCAAAAAAGGGCCGCTGACCCAGCTGTCAAAAGCAGGCATTTGGCTCTGGGCCTGTAAGGACGGGGTTTGTGCCAGGCCTTTCGGTGGTTATTTTGACGGTGGCAAGGGGGGGAATTGCGGGCAGTCGGGTGAGGCTATGGCTGAGTATATTGCGGGTTTCGGTTGGGCGCGGTCAGCGGCTGAAGGAACGGGTACGGCCGCTGCACTCAGAGCAACGGGCATCGCCGGGCGCGGTCCTTTTCCAGCAGCCTCTCCACGGCCCAACGCTGGGCCTCCAGGTACAGCCTTTGGACCGCCTGCTCTGCCGGCGTCAGCTGCAGGGTGTGGTCCGGCTCTGTGGGCTCCCCCAGGGCCGGACCCAGTTGGCCTGTGTAATAATACTGTACTGGGTGAAAGTATGGGATTTGGGGGTGGGTGAGCCAGGCCTGGGCGCAGCCCAGATATTCCTCCACCCGGGCCTCCCGGCCCAGCTCCTCCCGGCACTCCCGGCGGATGCAGGCCTTGTGGCTCTCCCCCGGCTCAAGACCACCTCCGGGGAGGAACCAGCCCTTGGGGGTCTCCGCCACAGCCAGCAGGCCGTCCTCCATGGCCAGGAGATAGGCGCCCTCCCGGTGGGAATAGACGGCCCCGGGCACAGGCTCACCCACTGTTTTGTCTATGGAATATTCCGGCTTCATGCCAGTCCCTCCCCTTTCTTTTAAATGAATGGGATTGTTTGCCGCTGTCCTTATGGCCCCTTATGCCGGTCCCGCTGGTCTGTCGCCAGGGTCAGGCTTTCCGGCAGGCGTGGCCAGGACTGCTGCATGACCAGGGGGTAGATGGGGCCGGTGCGCACCTGCTCCTCTGTGAGCCAGGTGAAAAGATGCTCGTCTCCGTCGGTGTCCGCCAGCCGGAAGTTCTCTGTCAGGCTGGGCAGCTTTTCCCAGTCCAGAGAGGCCAGAAAGTACAGGCACAGCTCGTGCACCGGGGTTCCGTTCAGCCAGAAGAAGCTCTCGCACAGCCACAGGGGGCGGACCACTCGGGCCTGGACCCCCAGCTCCTCCTGGAGCTCCCGGCAGAGGGCCTGCTCCATGGTCTCGTGCAGGCGCACCCGGCCCCCGGGCAGATACCAGTGGGCGATGCGGTCCTCCTTCATGGCCAGCAGGCGGCCCTTTTGGAGGAACAGCCCGGCCACCCGGAAGTTGAACAGGCCCTCCGGCGTTTTGAATTTGCAGTCGGGTCCCAGGGCGGTACTCCCGTTCCTGTCGCTGACGAAGGTGAGCCGTTCCGGCAGATGGGGGAAGCTGTTCTGTACAAAATCGGGGTGTATGTAGTCCGGGGAGCCGCCCAGAGTCAGCCAGCGATAGCCATGCCACTGGCCGTCTGTGTCCGGCCGGGAGAAGGGCTCGGTGAGGCTGGGCAGGGCCTGCCAGTCCAGCTCTGTGAGAAAGTACATCTCAAGCCCGTGATCGGCTGGGTCGCTGCCGCCGTCAAGGCTCTCCCTCAGCCACAAGGGCCGCACCACCCGGGCCTGGACCCCCAGCTCCTCCTGGAGCTCCCGGCACAGGGCCTGCTCCATGGTCTCGTGGAGGCGCACCCGGCCCCCGGGCAGGTAGTGGAAGCCGCTGGTATCCTTCTCCTGGTCGTGAACGCCCAGAAGCCTGCCGTTGTGCACGATGACAGCCCCCACCCGCAGGTTGAAGCGGCCCTCGGGGGATAAAAAGGAACAATCCATAGCAAAACCCTCCTTGTTGTTTTTGGGATGGATTCCCAGTATACCACAGATAAGGAGGGTGTAATTGTAAATTTTTTGTTAACTCTTTTTGGCTTTGATGATGGGCTTCTCCTCGCCCCGGAGCAGCCGGCCGATGTTGGCCCGGTGCATGAACAGCACCAGCCCGCCGATGAACGCCGCTGTCCCGGTGACAAAGATGAGCTGGCCCAGCGAACAAAAGCCCTTGGCGTAGTTCAGGAAGAACACCACCAGAAAGGTGTATGCCGGGTACAGGGCCGCGCAGGCCACAGAGGCCAGGGAGATGATCTTCTTCCACAGGAACAGCGCCCCAAAGGTGGCGATGACCAGCAAAAACACCCGCCAGTCCGCCAGAGCGATCATGGCCGCTGCGGCCACAATGCCCTTGCCTCCCCGGAAGCCGTAGTACACCGGGAAGATGTGCCCCACCACGCAGGCCGCGCCTGCCAGATAGCGGGCCACCTGCAGCTGCTCTCCGGTGGGGGATGTATTCATCAGGGCCAGAAGCACGCTGTTTGTAATCAGCTGGCTCAGCAGGACCGCCGCCACGTTTTTCAGAAAGTCGCCCACAAAGGTCAGCAGGGCAGGCAGCTTGCCCACGCTGCGCAGAACATTGGTCATGCCCGCGTTGCCGCTGCCCTGGTCACGGATGTCCTTTCTCTGATAGATGCGGGTGAGAATGATAGCCCAGTTAATCCCCCCCAGCAGGTAGCCCACAAGTATGGAGCCCAACAGGGCCAGAGCAAATGGCAGGTTCCAAATCATTTTAATCACCCTTTTTTCTTTTTTCACCGCGTCTTGTTACATGGTGCGGAAAGTTAGCGATAGTCTCGCGTCAACTATACTACTTAAAACAACGTTTCGGTCTGCTGTGCTTTCCCACCGCGGCGCGCCAGCGCAAGCGCTGGACTTTCGTCACGCCTGTTACGTTAGTACGAACATCTAACGGCAGTCACGCGCTCATTCTGCTACTTATAACAACGTTTCGGTCTGCTGTGCTTTCCCACCGCGACGCGAAACTTCTCCGATAAAATGCCGGTAGCGCGTGTCCTTTGCGCGACTACGCGAATTGGGTCAAGCGTCACGCTTGTCGCGGATCATCAACCGCACTGGGGTGCATTCCAGGCCGAAGGTCTCTCGGATGCGGTTGACAATGTACCGCTGGTAGGAGTAGTGGAACAGCTCGTGGTCATTGCAGAAGCATACGAAGGTGGGGGGCTTGGTGCTGGCCTGGGTCATGTAGTAAATTTTCAGCCGCCGGCCCTTGTCTGTGGGGGGCTGCACCCGGGCTGTGGCCTGGGCCAGCACATCGTTCAGGGCCCCGGTGGTCACCCGCATGGCGTTGCTCATGGCCGCCAGTTTAATCAGCTCAAACATTCGGTCCAGCCGCTGGCCGGTTTTGGCGGAGATGAAAATAATGGGCGCGTAGCTCATAAAGGAGAAGTCCTCCGCCAGCTTCAGGCGCATTTGCTCCATGGTTTTATCGTCCTTCTCCACCGCGTCCCATTTGTTTACGCACACAATGCAGCCCTTGCCCGCCTCGTGGGCAATGCCCGCCACCTTGCTGTCCTGCTCGGTGAAGCCCACGGTGCCGTCGATGAGGATGACGCACACGTCCGCCCGCTCCACAGCCATCTCAGCCCGGAGATTGCTGTAATACTCCACCGCGTCCTCTACCTTGGACTTGCGCCGCAGCCCCGCCGTGTCGATAAAGGTGAACAGGCCGTGCTGGTTCTCAATGGTCATGTCCACCGCGTCCCGGGTGGTGCCGGCAATGTCGGAGACAATGCAGCGGTTCTCGCCGGCCACCCGGTTCACCAGAGAGGACTTGCCCACATTGGGCTTGCCGATGACCGCCACCTTGATGAGCTCCCCCTCGGGCTCCTCCTCGTCCTGCTCGGGCAGGGATTCCAGCACCCGGTCCAGCAGGTCGCCGGTGCCGTGGCCGTGGACAGAGGAGACCATGACCGGGTCGCCCAGGCCCAGGTTGTAGAACTCATAGAACTCGGCAGGGGGCTCGCCGACGCTGTCGCATTTATTGACGCAGAGCACCACGGGACGGCCGCTTTTCAGCAGAAGCTCCGCCACCTCCTGGTCGGTAGAGGTGACCCCGGAGCGCAGGTCTGTCACCAGAATGATGGCGCTGGCCGAGTCGATGGCGATTTGGGCCTGCTGGCGCATCTGGCTCAGCAGGATATCCTTGGAGGCAGGCTCAAGGCCCCCGGTATCCACCAGGGAGAAGGTCCGCCCGCACCACTCGGCGTCGCCAAAAATACGGTCCCGGGTGACGCCGGGGGTGTCCTCTACAATGGAGAGGCGTTTGCCCACGATTTTGTTGAACAGGGTGGACTTGCCCACATTGGGGCGGCCCACAATGGCTACAATGGGTTTTGGCATTTTTCTGCCCCCTTGATAGTTTATAGTAGCTGCTATATGCGTGTTGTGATTATAGTTTTTGGGGGTGGCTTCTTTGGGCGGAGAGGTTCTGCCTTTGAATTTGCCGGCTGCGGGCAGGCCGCTGGTCTCCCTGCGGTCGACCGCGCTAAGTGCGGCGGCGCAGCTTTGCCCCGTTCTGTACTGAGATTTGAGGGCGAACTCCTACCTCGCCCCTTTGCTGTCTGCGCCGCCTAAGTTCAAGGTCAAGGTCGCCTCCGGCGGCCGAGTTCACGAAGTGAACTCGTAGGACTCTGTCCCTGGACTCTGCCAGGGGCCTAACGCCCCTGGACCGCGCGATTATGCTTGCCTTAGAGGGTTCAACGCACCAGAGTTCGCAACGCGAACTCGGCGACTTGCGCACCGCGCAAGTCGTGCGCACCGTGCAAGTCGGAGGACCGCGTGATTTTGTCCGCCTTAGAGGGTGCGATGACTTGCTTGCCTTTAGGCGTGCTCCCAGCTGCTTTCGTATGGGTTCTGCCCGCCTTGATTGGGCTGCTCCTGCCCCAGAATCGCCGCCAGCAGGTCCTCCCCTGTCCCCCCTACCCGCACCGCAGGCCGGTCCAGCTTCTTTGAGAGCTCCTCCAACGTCATATCGTCCAGGAAAATATCCTCCCCGGCCTTCATCATGTTCCCCGCCAGCAGCAGCTGGTCCCCCAGCTCCCGGCCTGCCAGCTGGGCGCAGAGGTCTTGCCCGGTGAGCAGCCCGGTGACGTTCACCGTGCCCCCAAAAAAGTCGTTGCGGATGGGGATAAGGTCTACTCTTAAATTATGACACTTTTTTCGCAGTACGTCAAGCATCTTATTGAGAAAGGGGTAGACCCCCTCGCCGGTGGGAATGGTCACCCAGCGGGGCTCTGGCAGGGGGCTCAGGTCCTCCAGTCCCCATAGAAAGCCCGCCTCCAGGTCCCGCAGCATCCCCACGCCGTTTTCGATCTGGGGGAAGTCCTCATAGAACTCTGCCGGGGGCAGCTCGCGGCCAGCCAGAAGATACAGCTCGTCTGAGGCGTACACGGTGCGGGCTCCCCGCTGGCTTTTGCACTGTTCGCCAAAGCGTTCGATCGTAGAGAGGGCCTCGTTTGCCCCTGCCTGGTCGTAGGGCTGCAGGGGGTACAGGCCCTGCCGCCAGCGGGTGAGCCCCACGGGCACACAGGCCGCGCTTTGCAGGCTGTCCCCCAGGGCGCACAGCTTTTGGAGGGTGAATTCCAGCGCCGCGCCGTCGTTCAGGCCGGGACAGAGGACGATCTGACAGTTGAGGCTGACGCCCCCCTCCGCCAGCCGGTACAGGTGGCGAAGGGCCTGGCCGGCAAAGCGGTTGCCCATCATTTTGCAGCGCAGGGCCGGGTCCATGGTGTGCACCGAGACATTGATGGGGCTGATGTGCATTTGCAGAATGCGGTCGATCTCTCTGTCGTCAATATTGGTGAGGGTGATGTAGTTGCCAAACAGAAAGCTCAGCCGGTCGTCGTCGTCTTTAAAATACAGGGTTTTTCGCAGGCCCTTGGGGAGCTGGTCGATAAAGCAGAACACGCACCGGTTCCGGCAGGAACGCTGGCGGTCCATCAGGTAGGTGTCGAATTCCAGGCCCAGGGAGGCGTATTGGGGCTTGGCCAGCTCCACAATATGCTCGGTTCCGTTGCGCAGAAGCGTCAGCCGCAGCTCCCTCTCGGTCTCATAAAAGCGGTAGTCCAGCACATCGGCAATGGGGTGGCCGTTGATGCCGGCAAGCTGATCGCCGGGCAGGACCCCTGCCCGCTGGGCCCGGCTGCCGGGCTCTACCCCTGTAATTGTGACCATGACTTTTCCCCCCATTATTTTTTCATAAAAACGGACGGCGCAGGCAAAAGGCCAGGGGCCGCGCCTGTTTTCACTCTCACGGAAAATGTCCGTCTGGGCTTCTAGGTCTTGCTTGAAAAATTGAAAACGCCGTCTTTTTGCCCAGAGGAGGCCGATTTCTGTGTCGAAAATCCTCGTCAACCGCGAGATTGATGTAGTTAGCGCAGCGAACTACATCGGTTCTTCTCCTTGAAATGGACCTCCTCTGGTCAAAAATCCGTCATTTCCTCTATTTTCAAACAAGCCCTAAAGAAAAAAGGGAGAGCCCGCAGCGTGGCAGTGCCAGGCAGGCTTTCCCTTTTTTCTTTCTCCTGGTGCGCATCGCTCTCCGGCTTACTGCTCCACCTCAATCACCTTACGGCCATTGTAGAAGCCGCAGGTGGGGCACACCCGGTGGGGGGCCTTGTAGCTGCCGCACTCCGAGCATCTGGTCAGAGCGGGAAGCTGCAGCTTCCACACATTGGAGCGCCGCTTGTTCTTTCTGGCACTGGACAGCTTTCTCTTGGGTACCGCCATTTTCAGCACCTCCTCATCTATATTGGAATAAAAAGATTTTACTGCAATAATTGCCGCAGGACCTCCAGCCGGGGGTCTGTGGCAGGCTCCCCGCAGGCGCAGGGGCCCTCGTTCAGGTCCTTGCCGCAGAGGTGGCACAGCCCCTTGCAATCCTCTTTGCAGAGAAACTGCCCGGGCATGTCCAGCAGCAGGTCCTCCAGAACCAATTCCTGAAGGTCCAGCTTTTCCTCTGGCACAAGCACCAGCTGGCCATCCTCCTCCCCCTGGGTCTCCCGAACCAGGGTGTGGGTATAGCTCTGGGCATAGTCTCTGGTGAAAACCGCCGCGCAGCGGTCGCAGGGCATGGTAAGACGAAAGCTTACCCGCTCCTCCATGGCCACCGAGCCGGCAAAGCTTTTCAGCCGGGCCTCTACCTCAACGGGCGCACAAAACGGCTTGGCACCGCCCAATTCCACCCCGGAAAAGTCCAGCCCGCAGCGGACTGCCTCTTCTACGCCGTCCGCCTGAAAAAAACGCTTTAAATCAATCACCATAATGACACCTCATGCCGTACCAAATGATTATAACCGCTGGCAGGGCGTTTGTCAAGCTATTTATGGAAGATAGCGGCCCCTCAGCCACAAAATATGCCGTATGCCCTGCCGGCAGCAAAGCGGGCGCGGCACAGAGGCCTTTGCCCGGCCCCCGCCGCCCCCGCTTCTCCTTGGGCCTGTTAAAGCCTGCGCAATGGGATATTGCAGCCGTTTGATTGGGACGCAGGCTTTTATTTCAGCACGCAGTCCGCCACGCCGGCGGGGATGTCCTCCTCCGCCGCGGAGATGGAGAGCACAATGTTGGTGTCCGCAGAGGCGCTGAGCTTTTTGAACCCGGACACCAGACGGTCGCAGACCTCGGCGCCGGTGCCGGTGATCTTCAGGGTGGAGTCCACAAAGATGTCCGTCACGTCGTAGTTGCCCGCGCAAATGCCGCTGACAAAGCCCAGCAGGGCCTCGGGCCCCTGGACGTCATAGGCGTCGGAATCTACCAGACGGGCGGCGTAGGGGATGTTGAAGGTCATCTGCTGGCCCTTCTCGATGACCACCACATTGCCGTTGGACTTTTCGAGAGCGGCGTTTACCAGCTCGATGAGCTTTTTGGTCTTGCCAGAGCCTTTTTTTCCAGTCAAAAGAGTAACCATTTGAACTCTCCTTTACATTTGAATTATTCCCACGGCGGAGCGGGCCCCGCCGCTTTTGGCGGATTAACCGTTCAGCCTTGCCTCCAAAGCGGCCTTCTGGTCCTCATAGCCGGGCTTGCCCAGCAGGGCGAACATGTTCTTTTTGTAGCTCTCCACCCCGGGCTGGTCAAAGGGGTTGACCCCCAGCAGATAGCCGGAGATGGCGCAGGCCTTCTCGAAGAAATAGATGAGCTGGCCCAGGCTGTCTTCGCTGAAGTCGGCCACATGCAGCACCATGTTGGGCACGCCGCCGTCGTTGTGGGCCAGAACCGTGCCCTCAAAGGCCTTCTCGTTGACAAAGTCCATGGTGCGGCCCTCCAGATAGTTCAGGCCGTCCACATCCGTGGGGTCCTTGCCCAAAGTGAGCTGGTGCTTGGGGGCGTCCAGGTGCACCACGGTCTCGAACAGCTGGCGGGAGCCGTCCTGAATATACTGGCCCAGAGAGTGCAGGTCTGTGGAGAACACCACGCTGGCCGGGAACAGGCCCTTCTGGTCCTTGCCCTCGCTCTCGCCGTAAAGCTGCTTCCACCACTCGTTCATCATGGCGCAGCAGGGCTCGTAGCTCACCATGACCTCCACCGTTTTGCCCTTGCGGTAGAGGATGTTGCGCAGGGCGGCGTACTTATAGCAGTCGTTCTCTGCCAGAATGGGGCTGGTGTAGGCCTTCATGGCCTTGCGGGCGCCGGCCATCAGGGCATCGATATCGCAGCCGGCCACGGCAATGGGCAGCAGGCCCACAGCGGTGAGCACAGAGAAGCGGCCGCCCACGTCGTCGGGCACCACAAAGGTCTCGTAGCCCTCTTTGTCGGCCAGCTGCTTCAGGGTGCCCTTCTGCCGGTCGGTGGTGCAGAAGATGCGCTCGCGGGCCCCCTCTTTGCCGTACTTCTTTTCCAGCAGCTCGCGGAACACCCGGAAGGCGATGGCGGGCTCGGTGGTGGTGCCGGACTTGGAGATCATGTTGATGGAGACGTCTTTGCCCTCGCAGATAGTCGCCAGCTCCTGCAGGGCGGTGGAGCTGATGGAGTTCCCGGCAAAATAGATGTCGGGGGTGTTTTTGGGCAGGGCGTTGTACTTATCGGACTTGAGGAACTCAATGGCCGCCCGGGCCCCCAGATAGGAGCCGCCGATGCCGATGACCACAAACACCTGGGAATTCTCCTTGACCCGCTGGGCCGCTGCCTTGATGCGGGCGAACTCCTCCTTGTCATAGTCCTCGGGCAGGGTGACCCAGCCCAGAAAATCACTGCCCGCGCCCTTGCCTGACATGAGCAGCTGGGCGGCGGCCTCTACCTGGGGCTGCGCCTGGTCCAGCTCATGCTGAGAGACGAAGCCCTTTAAATACCTGTCCTCCAATTTTAGCGGCATTTTCAAAACTCCTTTACGCGTTCCGGCGGGCCGCTGAAGCCCCCGCCCGGTGTGATGAACGGTCTACGCCTCTATTGTACAATAAGTTGCGGCATTTTTCAAGGCCGGTTTCCAAATTGAAACATTTTTTCTCATTCCCGCCGCTTTTGCCCCTCTACAGACCCAGCAGCCCCCCCAGCAGATAGAGGAAGCCGGAACGGAAGGTGATCTCCCGCACCTCCCCTGCCGCGGTGATGTCTACCTGGGCCACCGCCTGGCCCCCGGCGGTGTAGGTGATTTTGCCGATGACCTCCCCCTCCTCAATGGGGGCGGTCAGGCCCTCGCGCCAGGTGATCTTCTCCTCTACCTGGCCCTGCTCCGCCGCGGGCAGCAGGATCTCCGGCATGGCCCCGGCCCTTGCCCCCACCGACTCTTCCATGCCGCCCCGCACCGGCGCGGGGTCCAGCTGGGGAGACTGGGGCACGGTCACGGACCAGCCGCCGAAGCCGTAGTCCAGCAGCGCCGCCGCGTCTTTAAAGCGGTCGTCGGTGCTGGAGGCCCCCAGCACCACCGCAATAAGCCGCAGGCCGTTCCGCTCCGCTGTGGCGGTGATGCAGCTGCCCGCCTGGGAGGTGGTTCCCGTCTTCAGCCCGGTAATGCCCTGATAGCTGCGGATGAGCTTGTTGGTGTTTACCAGCTGGGTGGCTCCGTCCCGCACATAGTCGATCCAGGTGAGGGTGTAGCCGGTGATTTTGGGGTGAGTGAGCAGCTCGCGGCTCATCAGGGCCACGTCGTAGGCGCTGGTGACATGGCCCTCCTCGTCTAGGCCGTTGCAGTTTTTAAAGGTGGTCTCCTTCATGCCCAGCTCCTGAGCCCGCTGGTTCATGCGGGCCACAAAGGCCTCCTCGCTGCCGGACACGTTCTCGGCCAGCACCACGGCGGCGTCGTTGGCGCTCATAATCACCGTGGCCTTGATCAGGTCGTCTACGCACATCTGCTCCCCCTCCTTCAGCCAGATGTCGGACCCGCCCATAGAAGCTGCGTGGGCGGAGGCGGAGAGCATGTCGCCCATGGAGAGCTGCCCGGCCTCGATGGCCTCGAAGGTGAGGCAGAGGGTCATTACCTTGGTGATGGAGGCGCAGGGACGCTGCTCGTGGGCGTTTTTCTCATAGAGCACCTTGCCGGCGCCTGCCTCCATCAGCACGGCGGCAGGGGCGGAGACGTCCGGCTCCTCGCCCCGGGCCGGGAGGGAGGGGAGCACCGGCAGGCACAGCAGCGCGGCCAGGAGCAGGGCGGGGAGGGTCCAGTATTTTTTCATCACGGTCACCCTTTCTGAAAGTATAGAATGCTTCGCAATAGTATATGACGGTTTTGCGCCCGCCATGCCGGACAGAGGCCGGCGGCGGGGGCGGGGCTTTTGGCAAACAAAAAAACGCGGCCCAGGCGCACGACACACCTGGACCGCGTTTTATGGTCTTGCTTGTGATGGTTTCCCGTTTATGTCACAGGACGGTCAGCTCCCACTCCATATGGGCAGGCAGCAGCCGGTCCAGCAGCCTTTTCGCCTCCTTCAGAGTCACCCCCTGCAGGGACCCGGACACGGCCAGCTTCCCCCCTTCCTCCTGCACCGTGCCCAGTACCCCCGCGGCGGGCAGCACGTTCTCCTGAATCGCCCTCAGGGAGGGCCTCTCGAACCGCGCCCCCAGCGCCTTGGCGGCGGCCATGCGGCGCACTGTCAGCCCGGCCCCGCTGGACTGGGAGCGGAACAGCTTCTCCCACTCTACCAGCCGCCGCGCCGGGGCTGTCAGAAGAAACAGCTCCTCTTCCAGCCCGGCCGCGGCCTCCTCCAGGATTTCAAGGCCTGCCGCCAGGGCGTCCAGCTCCCAGTCTGCCGGGCTGTCCCCGGGCAGGGTGTAAAGCCCTGTGGCCCGCAGCAGCCGGGCCATATGCTCCCCGCCGGTCATGAGGCCTCGCTCAGGATGGCGCCGCCCAGGGTGGGCAGCACGCCGGCTGTGGCGGCGTGGGCTTTGGTGGCGGTGTTGAAGGTCACCTGGCTGATGGCCGGGTCCGCCTCTAAAATCACCCGGCTCAGGTCCCCCAGATACACCGGGTCCCCGATTTTCCTCCGGGCAAACCAGGCGGTCACCGCTGCCAGGGCCCGGTCTCTGGCCTGGTCGAACACCGCGCCGGGCCTTACCTCCAAAAAGCCCATCACCCCAATCTTCTTGACGGCTGCCGCCTTGACTGTCACGGTCACTCCCACCTCCCGCTCCTGGTTCAGCTTTTCGGTCAGGCCGGACAGGACCCCGGCGGCGGGGGCCGCGCCGTCTCCCCAGACATACACGGCCACAGTGCCGGGGCCCTCCTCTCGGGGCACGGCCTGGGCGCTGCCCACGCCCTCCTGCTCCAGAGCCAGGGCCTCGTACCACACCGCGCTGCCGGTCTGGCCGGCGAGCCGGTAGGACTCCAGGATGCGTTCCCGGTAGGCCTCGTCCGCCTCCGGGTCCAGGCCGCCGGTAAAGGCCGCTGTGTTCACCACATAATTCACGCCGTTGACCTCTGACACCAGAGTATTGATATAGCTGGCGGCGGCGTTGCCCTTTGCGCCGCCCTCCACCGCCTGGGCGGGGATATCCACCGCCACCTCCCCCGGGGCGAGCACCCCCTCCTGTATGGTTTCATACTCCACCGCCTCCTCTCCGTAAGAGGCGCACACCGTCCCTTTGGGGATGACCAGGTCAAAGCTCAGGGGGATATACCGGCAAAAGGACAGAGTTCCCGCGGCCCTTTGGGCCTCCCGCCGGACCACCCCCCGCTGGGCCCCGTGCAGGTCCAGCTGCGCCCCGTCCGCCGTTTGGGGGAACGCCTGCCGCTTCAGCCACTCTACCCGCGCCTGCAGGCGGTAGAGCTCTCCGGCCAGCACCTGCAGCTTCAGCCCTGTGTCAGAAACCTCCTCCGGAATCCAGCCGCTTTTTTCCGTATAGGTCCGGCGCATCCGTTCCAGAATGCTCTCATAGCTCTCCAAGCTCCATCTCCTCCTCTCCCAAGGGGGTGGCAATGGTGAACGCCGCCCCCCTCTCTGTCAGCCGCACCCCTTTGGCCCGCACCCCCGGCAGGCCCAGCAGGGCCTCGTTGGCAAGGGCCAGGGCCCGGTCCTCCGCCTTGGGCTCCTCCCGGCTCCACTGCCACAGGCCGCTGCCCAGCTCCCGGTTATAGGGGAGGCTCCCCCGGCGCATGACCAGCCGCAGCCGGGCATATTGCAGAAGCTCCGCCTGGCCCTCCACGGTCTCCGGCAGGCCGTTTGACCCCAGCACATAGCCGCCGTTTTTCAGTTTTGTGTCCATCACGCGCCTCCTCCCGGCTCAAACACCTGGCCGTTGATTACCACCTGGCCGTTGTTCCGCAGCAGAATCTCCGCGCCCCCCGCAGAGTACAGCCGCACCTCTCCCGCTTCCAGGTCCCCGGCGGGGGCGTTGGCCAGGCCCGCGCAGTAGCCCCCCAGCATCACCGCCTCCCGGCCCTCCTCGGGGCTGCTGGCAAACCCGTAGGGGAACAGCTGCCCGGGGCTCTCATGCCGGCTGTCCGTACACACGGCAAAGCCTGTTCCGTTCTCCACCGGCCCGCTGGTGAGCCGCAGGCCTTTTTGCTCCCCCAGCTTACCTGTCAGCCACATTTGCGCTCCCTCCTTCCAGCACAAACCTGGTGCGCTCTCCGTTTCTGTCCCGGCAGTACACCGCCTGACGCACCGGGCGCCCGCTGAACCGCCCTGCCTGGGGGATTTCCACATCCGCCAGACAACCATGGGGCGGCCACCAGCTGCCGGCGCAGGTGACTGTCAGCCCAAAGCCGGCCTGCCGGGCCTCGTCCAGCACGGCCCGGGGGTCTTTGCCGCTTTGGGCGCTGAGATACCGCCGCCGGGGCAGGCCTGCCTCCGGGTCGGTGTACACAGCGTCGTAGCCGCCCCGAAAGCCCTGCTTCCACACCGCGCTCAGCCGCTTGCAGGGCAGACGGCTCACCTGGGCCGAGACCACCCGGTCCAGGGCCAGCCGCCGGGGCGGCCTGCCCTGACAGCACACTGTGCCGTCAAAGTCCACATAGGGCTCTGTGCCCAGGCAGGTCCGGCAAAACTCCGCCAGCACCTGCCAGCAGGAGCTGCCCTTTTCCACTGTCAGCTCACCCCGCGCAGGCTCCATGCTCCCGGTGACCCGGGTCAGCCCCAGGGGCTCTAACAGGCGGCTGCGCAGCGTCTCCAGGGAGGGGCTTCGGATGGGCCGGGGCTCCGCTTCGTTGTCCAGCAGCAGGGCCTCCCGGCTGCGGCAGACCAGCTCTGTGGACAGCCCCGCCTCGCTCAGCCTGGTGTTCTGCTCGTCTACAATACCCCGGAAGACCCCCTGTCCCCCATCGTATACCAGCACCTCGGTCAGCTCCTCCCACAGCCGGCAGGCGGGGAACACGGCCTTCAGCTGGTCGGCGGGGGCCTCCCGGTCATAGGAGAGCACCGCCTCCTCCGGCTCACCCAAAAGCAGCTCGCCGCCGTTCTTCAGCACACCCCAATAGGTCACGGGGAAAACACCTCCTCTCCCTGGCTCAGCTCCGCAATGTCCCTGATGTGCAGGTTGGCTTTTCTCAAGGCCTCCATGTCCCAGCCATACCGGCCCGCATAGTCCCAAAGGCTCTCTCCGGCCAGGGCCAGATGCCTGCCCTGGCCCTGCCAGCGTTCTCCCGCCCGGTGCTCGGCAAAGGAGAAGCTGTAGCGCACCAGCTCCGGCCCCTCCTGGCCCAGCAGCCCCAGGCTGTCCATCACCGCGAAAAAGGGCTCCTGCCCGGGCAGCTGCAGGCTCCCCGGCCCGCCCTGGGCAAATACCTCCTCCAGCCGCCTCCACTGGTCCATGCAGTCCGCCCCCACAAAATATCCCTCGCCGGACACCCGCCGCTTTTTCAGCCCCAGGTCCACGGTCAGGCCCCCCGCAAAGGGCAGGGGCGTCTCTTTTACGCTGCGGGCGCAGGCCACCTGTAACGAGGTGGGGTTCACCTGCCAGGTATAGCCCTTGAAGCGCATGGTCATCAAACGCATTCCTCTCCCCCCTTACAGTCGGGCCGGATAACGCCGGCTGTCCCGCTCAAGCTCCCTGCTCAGCTCCTCAGTCCGTTCCAGGCTCTCCATCTCATTCTCCTTTCCCGCTGTCTTATACTTTTGTCCTTACACCGGCCACCGCTGTGGCCGTACCGGCGGCGGTCATGCTCTTCCAGCGGCACCCGCTGTAAAGCCAGGGGCCGTCCCCCAGCCGCAGGGTAAAGCCCTCTACCCCCGCCAGCCCGGGGCGCAGGCCCTGCAGCTCCAGGGTGTACTCCTGGTTCCGCCTGCGGTAGAAGGGCTCCTCCTCTCCGATGGCAGTGTAAGCTTTTCCGCTGCCTCCCACGGTCTCCTTCCAGCCGGTGACCGTGTACTCCTGCCCGTTTATGTGGACCTGGTATCTGGCCTTTCCTCCGGAGGCGTTCCCGCTGCCTGTGGAAAAATAAAGACTGCACCCCAGCGTCAGCCCGCCCAGGGCCTTCTCCTGCGCCACCGCCCCTGTCTGGGCCTGAATCAGCAGGGGCTGGCTTTTTGCCGCCGCGCCGGCCACTGCCCGGGCAATCTCCAAGGCCCGGCCCGGCTTTTCCCCGCCGGGCAGATACACCGTGAACCCCAGCGCTGCCGACCAGTCCTCACCGGCCAGGCTCTCCTTCTCCACCTGGCCGGCGACCAGGGGCCGCTCCCGCCGCCGGGGAGCCGGGGACGGCCCGTAGGCCTCCTGAAAGTCCACCCCGGGCACTGCCTGAGGCAGTTCCTTCAGCAGGGCGGTCAAAAGCTCATACGCTGTCATCCGTCACCTGTCCTTCCAGCAGCAGCCGGGCGGCTACTGTCAGCCCGCCCACCACCAGCCTGCCTGCCTTTAATATGGTATAACGCCTGCCCTCCTGCTCTAAGACGTCCCCGGGCTGGGCCTCCTCCGCCCAGCCGGTGAACACATACAGCGGGCTTTCCAGCAGGCCGCTGACATGGCGTTCTCCGGAGGTCAGGCTGTCCGCTTTCCCCCACAGCCGGACCACCAGGCCTCTGGCCTGCCCCGTTGTGCCGTCCTGGCGGGCCACCACAGCCTCCGCCGCCCGCCGGTAAATTCTTTTTGACTGGTCCTTCATTCTGCGCCTCCTATGCCTCTCCAAAATAGAAATGCTCCTCCCGCAGCAGGTGCGCCGCTGCCCGGCGTTTCTCCTGGGCCAGGGCCGCCGCGTACCTGGCCCGGCTGCCCTGCTGCAGCTTCAGCTCCGGGGTGCTTACGCTCTCCGGGCTCCCTGCCTGGTCGGCCAGGGCCAGCTGGGCAAAGGCTTCCGCAGCCGCCAACGCCTCCGCCCCAGGCAGAGGCTCCTCCCCCGGGTCCTCCCGCAGGCTCTCCTCTACCCAGCGGGCGCAGTCCCCGCACAATGCCCGGCAAAGAGCGTCCCGGTCCGGGTCGCTCCCGTCCAAAGCCTCGCCGCTGAACAGCCGGAATCTTTCTATAATTCGCTCTGCATTCAATTTCATGGGCAACCTCTCAGATATCGGGGCTTATGAATCGGGCTCCCGGCCCGCCCCAGCCCGTCTATATTTGGTTAGTCGGTTACAGGGGTCGCGCTGCTTTTTTTGACTGGCTTGCCCCTGGGCCGCTCCCGTCCGAAGCCTTGCCGCTGAACAGTCGGAATCTTTCTGTAATTCGCTCCGCATCCAATCTCATTGGCAACCTCTCAGATAGCGGGGCTTATGAAGCGGGCTCCCCGGCCCGCCTCAGCCCGTCTATTTTTTGGTAATCGGTTACAGGGGTCGCGCTGCTTTTTTTGACTGGCTTGCCCTGGGTCGCTCCCGTCCAAAGCCTCGCCGCTGAACAGCTGGAATCTCTCTATAATT